>CAZYWQ010000465.1:0-2794 GCA_964651675.1 uncultured Candidatus Sumerlaeota bacterium
TATCATAATTTCCTTATTATATAGAATAGTTTAATTCAATTATTAATAAACTTAAACTATATAGAAACATATTCAATAGAGAATTGATTATAATTTGGATTTGAATATACATCTTTTGAATTTTACGCTAATTTTGGGGTTGGGATAAACACTTTTCTGAGTCTTATTCTTTTCAGGGTTCTAGCTTTTTCAGGACAATGATAAGCACAGATTCCACACCCTATACATCTCTCCATATCTATAACAGAATGATCCCCAATCAACTCTGTCGCTTCTATAGGACATTTCTCTACGCAAATTCCACCCCCTTTACATTTTTCGGTATTTACAATTGCTTTAGAAGATGTTAATGTATGGAAGGGAAATATACCTCGATTATAAGTTTGAAAGATCTGGCAACAACAAGTGCAACAGTTGCAAATAATTTGTTCCTCTAATTTAGGATTTTTCTGAACGTGAAATGCTTTATGTACAAGCCCATAATCTTCCGCTTCTTTCACTATTTTAAGTGCCTCTTCTTTTGAGATAGTTTCCCGAAACCGTGATTTATTAGAAATTTTCCCCATCTTCCAAAAGTCAAACAATTAATACTTTGTGCATTTAATTTACATGGATCATTAAGGTTTTCTTTCCACATTCTGCAATAACAGCGATTAGTACTAATAATATCGTTATTTTCTATAATTCTTTTTACATCATCGTAAGGTAAAACTAATTCTTGACCCACTTCAACTTCCCCTTCAACAGGTATTACTCGATCTAAAGGTGCTGTATTTTTTATTTGTTTCGCAAAATCTTCTTTATTAAAATTTTGAGTCCATTTCCTTAGGTCATCTAAATATACATCATATAATATAGCTAATTTCTTCTGTTTTTCCCCTGTTTCACCTCTATAAGATGGAAATTCAAAAAGGCCAGGAAAAGCAGAGTTTAGATAATATACCATAATATCCGTAGATCTACTTGGAATTCCTACTATTATCCCATTATCCATTAGTTCCTCGAACATTTTATTTAATGCTACATCGTCTAATTCAATTTTATGTTTAATCTGGTCGATGTTCAAAGACCGCTTCCTAAAAATTTGGAGAAATTTTGCTTGTTCTTCAGTTATTAGAGTTTTCAGTATCTCTAAGAATGTATCGCTAACCGAAATAGGTATCGTTACTGCATTTATAAAATTTCTTGCTACTTTATTCCACATTTTTTCTGAAATACATCATCACATCCTTATACAAATTTGTTAAATATAATTATAGAAAAGATCATAAATAATTCTAATCTATTAGACGATCTACTTTACTTAATTCATTTGATATAGCGAATAGAAGTCAATAAGCATATTAATTATATATATGATTTTTAAACATGCTAATACTTCTAATTATTGTATAGATTTCTGATAAAAAATAAAATAAAAAAATAAAATGACAGTTTCGAGAAATTATTTATTGATGATCCTTGATGAAGAAAAAGGGAAAAGATATTCAAAAACTGAAATCGCGAAAGATCTTGGGCTAGCAGGTGCATTTTTGATGGACTTATATCTTCAAGGTAAAATTTCAATACAAAAAAAGAGAGTTAAAGTTATTGATTCAAGCAAAACGGGGGATGAGTATTTGGATGAGATATTTAACATCATAAAAACTTCAAAAAAAAATGCTGAGTGTACAACGATGGATTGAAAAACTTGCAAGAAAATATAAAGCATATTCCCGGGCATTTTATAAGAGATTAGAACAACAAGGAATATTGAGAATTGAAGAGAAGAAGATTCTACAAATATTTTCTACTCACCGGTATTACTTACAACGACCTGAAGTGAAAACGATATTATTAGAACAGATAGAAAATACAATTATCAACAATTTGAGCCCTGGAGCTGATTTGATATGCATGTTAAGTTTATTAAAGGTAAGTGATTTGATTAAGGTTTATTTTGGGAAAGCGTACAAAAAGCAGGCTAAAACTAAGATAGATGAGCTCGTTCAATCTGAAGCCCTCGAACCAGACACTCGTGAATTGATCCTAATCATAACTAAATCAATTCAGGGTATTATTGCTGCGCGCGTTACAGCAGCTACCACAGTTGTTGCTGTTACTTAAATTAGATTTATATTAAATTAATTTATATATCGATTACTTCATTCTCTCACAATAAAATTCCTTTTTTTTTAATCGTTACTCCGATTTTATTGAGTATTTCCGCTTTACTGGATAAGCTATTTCAGGTCGTTTTATAATAAAGGATTCATCAATATCGTGAGCCATACGAATTGCAATCTCAAATGGAATACCCATTGATAAATAATTTTGGGGAAACCAAAAATTTCCAGTAGGATCAGTCGGTCCAATAATAATACAATCCTTCGGGCCATTTGCTGCCATTCCTGCGGGATATGTTACAAATGAACTACAGGAAGGTCCCCATGGTATTTGGATTGTAAATGAGTCCTCTGGTCGAAAATATGCTAATGAGCATAGATTCCTTATCTGCTCAGAATTTCCAAAACAAAGGAACGATCTTACATCAAAATCTTGTTCATCTATAGATTCACATTTTCGAACTACAATGTAATTATTGATTGGTCTAATTCTGCCAAATGAATTTAATTGCTTTTCAGATAAATCCGGATTCGCTATTAAATATTCAGCAGCTCCACCCCTAAAGTCTTTCAAACCTGTTGATACAAAGTATTTTAACATCGGTAAAAAAGGTTTATATCCAAACCACGCTTGTCCCCCGGGACAGCACCCATTCAATACTCCATTTCCAATATACACTGAATTGATA
>CAZYWQ010000466.1:0-2442 GCA_964651675.1 uncultured Candidatus Sumerlaeota bacterium
ACAAAATGTAGTGAGGGTCTTTAGACCCGTTATAATTTTTCATTAATAAAACACACCTAAAGGTGCTCACTACATTTTATTGATAGACCGATAGTTCAGGATATTTATCCTGAACTAAAAATAAAATGGGATATATATCCCAAAAAATTAATGGTGCAGGATACATATCCTGCACCATCAAGGTTATCGGTAACTATCAATAATTTTGTGTCTTTATTAAACAGAAGATAGATCCGCAGTTGTAGGGAACAGTCGCGACTGTTCCCTACAAAAACGGGCTTGATAAATCAAGCCCCTACATTTTGATGTGTTATCACAACGGTCTGTGGTCAAGACTAACTCAACAATTTATTTCCATTTAAACAATTGTCTTTTAGGATAGATGCCGAAGACGCCACCGGTGTGGATGAAAAGGATTTTCTTGTTCTTTTTGAAGAATCCATTTTTTACATTTTCCATCACTCCAATAAATGCCTTTACTGTGTAGGTCGGATCGAGTATTATTCCTTCAAGTCTGGCTATAAGCTTTATTATCTCTAACTCTTTTTGTGTACTTATTGCGTAACCATCTCCCACGAATCCTTCGATGATGTTAATCTTGAGTGCAGGTTTATTGAGTTCGATTTTGTAACGCTTACTAAAATCATTAAAAATCGATTTTATCTTCTTTTTAAAATATTCCGCATCATCACACACATTCACACCATATACCTTTGCACCATAATCGAAGAAATAATTCCCAAGTATTAAACCTGCCAATGTGCCTCCGGAACCAGTTGCAGAGACTATGTAATCAAATTTTACTTTTTTGAATTTGCGAATCTCATCCATCGCATTTATGTATCCCCAGGTGCCGATTTCATTCGATGCACCCGAAGGAAATGCATAAGGTTTAAGACCTTTTTTCCTCAGTTTCTCGATTTCTTCTTCGAATATTGGTTCGATATTCAGATATTCTTCCTTGGATATAAAGCGAAAAGATGCATCGAAAAGTTTATCCAATAAAAAATTTCCATCAGGGACTTTAGGAGGAGTTCCTCTTAAGATAAGATGTGGTTTGAGTCCGAGTCTCGCACAAATGGCTGCGGTTGCCCTGCAATGATTGGAATCGATTCCTCCGCAGGTTATAAGCGTATCTGCTCTATTTTTCACAGCATCAGCCACGACATATTCTAATTTCCGCACTTTATTTCCACTTGATTCGACACCAGTCAAATCATCCCGCTTAATATAAATTTCTGCACCGCCTAAATATTCAGATATTTCAGAAAGTTTTTCGATTGGAGTTGGCAGATTCGCTAATTTTATTCTCTTTGGATATGTAATCATTTATCTTCTCCTTTTTGAATTTGCTTCTTCTTCGCAATACATATCAACGAGACACCCATCGGAAGATTAATATATCTCAATAGAAAAGCCTCTATTTTCAAAAGGAAGATTAAAAAATTATTTATAAACTTAGGCAAAATGATAATGTGAGTATTTGATTTGGCTTTCTTCTTTTTGAAAATCTTTGTCAGGAAACGATAAATCACAATAGGGACAAATGTAAAAGAGATCGCATAAGAATAACGGATAATATCAAAATGATTTTTAACTAGGATTTCCTTAAATCCCTTTTTCGTATATCTGCGATAATGGTGCAAGGCATCATCGTGAGAACTCCACAAAAATGGATGAGCCGGCACAGCAAGACATATAATCCCATCTTTTTTCAAGATGCGATGATATTCTTTCAGAACGATCTCATCCTTCTCGATATGTTCGAGCAAATCGAGAGAGACAACAATCTCACACTGATTACTTTTAATAGGTAATTGAGAAACATCACCTTTCAATAAATTATTCAAACCTCTTTCTTTACAATATGCCAACGCCTTTGGTGAAAAATCGAGTCCTATTGTAAAACCATAATTGTTAAGCTCCTGAAGGATTAATCCTGTTCCACAGCCAGAATCAAGGATTGGTGAATTAACAGATTTGGAAAGAGCATACTTCTTCAGCAATTCAAGAATAATCTTTTTCCTACCCTGAAACCACCAGTAAGAGCTTTCCAGCTTATACATCTTCTCATATTCTTCAAGATTCATTATGCCTGTTTCCCATAAGGTAACTATAAAATAAAGACATGCTATTATACATTCGATATGCTAATTGAACACAAAGCCTAAGAAAGATAAAAAAGGCAAGAAAATCTTAAAAAAAATATTGCAATTTTTCTTTTCTGTTGCTATGTATGTTCTGCTACTTAATAATTATTAGAGCAAGTGATGAGGGTTTCTGTACTAACTATTTTCCTCTGATAGCCTTTAAAATAGCATTAGACTGCAATTTTCACAAAATTTTTATTGACGAGAGAAGATTTATATTGCATTAAATTCAATTGAATAATTAAGTAGTAAACATATAACAAATATAATACAAATAGAAGGGAGATGATTT
>CAZYWQ010000466.1:2452-2789 GCA_964651675.1 uncultured Candidatus Sumerlaeota bacterium
ATTGTTAGGTAAAACAAGTGAAACACTCCGCAAAGATATTAAAAAACTTCGTAAAAACGAGGAATTTTATAATTTATTAACCACATAGTTGGCTTTTTTCTTATATACCCGATATAATACAAATAGAAGGGAGATGATTTCATTGACAAAAGCGGAATTAATCGACGCAATCAAAGCAACAAAAGAATGCAAAGCTTTAAGCAAAGCTGCGATTGAAAATGCAGTTAACGCAACTTTCGCTAACATTGCAAAGGCTGTTAAAAAGGATAAGAGATTTCAGGTACCTGGTTTCGGTACTTTTACAGTGAGACAAAGAAAAGCAAGGAATGGTGTGAAT
>CAZYWQ010000467.1:0-2783 GCA_964651675.1 uncultured Candidatus Sumerlaeota bacterium
GGTGATGATGATCCTGGATCAGGTTCAGCTAACATCTTCTTAGAAGCAGATGGTACTGACCGTTTCAGTGGTGTACCACCACTATTTATCGATACTTTTGATACTGATTCAGAGAGCTGGGTATTCACTTCTATTATGGGTAGCTCAACAGAGGCTTCTGGTTCAGGAACACTGGATATTACCTATAATAATACAATGGTGTTCAGTTATTGGCTTCGTCCAATAGGTTCATGTGATCCATTGTCTGCTGATACTCTGTATAAAGCTACGATGGATGTATCATCCAGTGTGGCTTCGAGTTCGACAGCGGGTGATATCCCAGATTTCCGTGTAGCTACAAGTTTAGCTAACGGTGGTAGCCAGTTATACTTTATCAGTAGTTTCTTAAGTGATGGTGGTTCAAACTACATTTCACCATTATCAGCGGGTCGTAGTTATGAGATCTATTTCGAACCAACAGGAGCGGCTACGGGACAGACTTCAGACTTAGTATTACAGTTTGAAGGCTATAACTTCCCATTTGGTGGTCGTGATGACCTGATTGGTGAAACAGTAAGCTTGACAAGAGCTGAAGTAGATCCATATCCTACTTACGATGTGAATGCAGCAGGAACGGTTGTCTGCTCCATAGCAGATTCCGCCGGATTTGCGAGCGGTTCTGGTTCAGCCAATGGTTGGACATACAATGCTGCTACTACAGCTGGTAACGCTGAAGCAACTGGTGCAGTATCGAGTGATGCAGAAGGATTGGATATCGTAGCGAATCCATTAGGTACCAATAGTTATGTTTATGGTTCCTGGGATGCTAATCCATCCTTAGCTGCTTCTCCAATAACATTTACTGGTGGTCAGCTCTATAGGGCAACATTCGTTATCACTACTGATACTTTACCTACTGCAACAGAGAACTCACCGATTCCACAAGTTCGTGTACAGACCGGTGATAGTCATATGGCTGCAGCTGGCAACCTGTACAGTAACTTTGGTGCGGCTACAAATAAGCAGTTGACAACTGATGAGTCAGGAGATCCTATCGATCTGTGGTTTTACTATCCAGCCAGCAGAACAGCTGGAAGCTATAATGAAGATAAGGTTTATCCTGCATTCGAAATGTTGAATGTAGTAGGTTACGGTATACCAGATAGTGCGTCATTGACACTCAGAGAATATGAATTGTCTGAGCAAGCATTACCGTAATTAATTTCATAGATGGTATGTCTGGGTTATATCCTTTATAAGGGTATAACCCTTTTTTTATTTCATTTTGTTTTAAGACTTCTGGGGAAAAGACTTGATTATATATAAATTTATCTTTCCTTGTTGTATGATAAAATGGCTTTTTACCACGATTTGCATTCGGAACCTTTTATTTTATTCCTTCTTTTGATTCTAATATTTGGTTGCATAATTTAATGGGACTATGTAGATATAAATTGTTTGATTGATTTTGAATATGTGGGAATTTGCTATTTGTTAGGAGATTTATAGAGGTGCATCAAAAAGTAGAGTTGTCTGTTAAAAAAAGGATTTTGTTTTCCGTTTTTGTTATAGTTATTTTTTTTGTTCTATTGGAACTTCTTCTCAGAATATTTTTCGGTATTACTAAGTTGAGAAGCAATACTTTTGAGGACAAGAAATTCTTGGTTAATTTTGAGTATGATTATAAAGCAGAATATGTCCAGGATAGGCTTCTATTGTGGAAACGCAGACCTTCAATTGTTGCTGATAATGGTGTGAAGATTAATTCAGATGGTTTTAGGAGTGAGGAAATCGAGAAGTCCAAATCGGATAATGTATTTAGGATTGTTTGTCTTGGTGATTCTTCTACATACGGTCTTATGGTAAATGAGGATAAGGATGTTTATCCTAAAATTCTCGAGAGGCTTCTTAATGAAAGCGGAATTATTGGTAAGGATGTTGAGGTGATAAATGCCGGAGTGTCGGGATATAGTTCTTATCAGGGTTTGAAGCTGTTGAAGAGTCAGATCATCGATTTGCAACCGGATTTGATAACGGTTTATTATGGTTTGAATGACCATATCTGGGCGAATAGATTTTCGGATAAGGAAATTCAAATAGGTCCGAAATGGCTAAGAGGTTTTAATGACTTTTTGGATAAGTTTGCTATTCCTAAGGTAATTAAAATTGTATTTCTTCGTTTTCAAGACCGTGATTACTATATCAAGTCTGATTCTGTCAGTGAGTTGAAGCGAAGGGTGAGCTTGAAGGATTTTGAGGCTAATTTGAATGAGATTGTGAGGATTGCGAGAGAAAATGGTAGCTGTGTTATTCTGTTAAATATTGCTGTTAGATCCACAATTCCACTTATTTTAAATCCTATTCCTGAATTTATTAAGATTGGTGATAAGTATCGTGTCAATTTTAAGTTGGGATATATGATAGGTGAGGAAAATTATTGGTTTAAAACGAAGTATGAAGGCTCTGTGGAGGCTTTAGAAGAGGAGATTAAGATAAATCCTGAGTTTCCTTTGTTGCATTATTTTCTGGCTGAATATTATGTTGAAAACGATAATTCAGATATGGCTGATGCGGAGTTTGAGAGGGCTGATGAACTTGATGAAACGAGAAGAACTATAGTGGAGTATAACGATGTGATAGAAAAGGTAGCTCAAGAGAATAATGTTCCTTTGGTTGATATAAGTTCTGTCTTTGATAATGAAAAATCGATAAAGTATTTTATAGATGAAAGACATTTGAATGCTGAGGGGAATGAGATAGTAGCGAGAGAAATTTATAATACGATTTTGGATGCTGTTAATAAC
>CAZYWQ010000468.1:0-2780 GCA_964651675.1 uncultured Candidatus Sumerlaeota bacterium
GTTCTAGTCCCTGCATTAAAAAAGTCAACAGCGGTCCTTAGCACAAGCCCTTCATTATAGTCATCCCAAAGGCTGACGGGACATACCTTTATACATTCCCTGCAGTCATTACACTTTTCTTCAATTACCCTGGGCGCTGTCTTTTTCAGCCTGACCTTAAAACCGCCGTTTTCTTTTTTGACATCTTCAACAAGTCGCAAATCCGCTGTATATCGAACATTCTCGATTTCCACTGTTCCCTCATCACCATTGATCTCAATTACTTTTACTGGTACAGCTAAACACATTATTTAATACCCTCAAAAAGGAATTTATAAAATTTGAGTTGACTATCACATTAATTTCAAAAGATTTCAAGTCAATTATTTCACTTCTAATCCAGCATTTATGTCTATTTAATAAGGAACATAAGTAATCATAATTACAAGAAATAAATAATGTGGCTTCCAAGACCATTTATTCTAATGACATCTATTCGGGGCATATTGAAATTTAGTTGACACACAAATCACCTTGCTCTTAATATCATACATTATTTATCACAAATCCATCGAAACTGGGAGATTGAAATGCCGCTAATTATTCTATTCATCTCATTCATCATATTTTTCTGGGGATACAGATTTTACTCAGTACACCTCTCAAAAAAATTTGGATTAATAGAAGATAAACCAACCCCCGCTATCGAGATTAATGACGGAGTAGACTATGTTCCTACGCATACTCAGGTTGTTTTTGCACATCATTTCGCTTCTATCGCCGGAACAATGCCCATTATAGGACCGACAATTGCTCTTATCTACGGATATATACCTGCCTGGTTATGGATTGTTTTCGGAGCGGTATTTCTGGGTTGTGTACACGATTTTTCAGTATTATTTGTAAGCATTAGAGAAAAGGGGAAATCAATAGCACAAATTATAAACAACACACTCGGTAAATTTGGATTTGGGCTTTTCATTGTTTTTACTCTCGTAATGCTTTTACTCGTAACATCACTTTTTCTTAATGCGGCTGCAATGGCTCTAACTTCCAATACACCCCTCGAAATCTTGAATCTTCCGAAGGATCAAACACTCTTGAGAACAATCGAAGATAACGGCGTTACAAAGGCAATTGTAGGTGGAATTGCATCAACTTCGGTCATTATTATCACCATTTGTGCTCCAATGATTGGTTACCTGTTATACAAGAGGAAAATGAAATGGTATTTTGGAACTCTATTAGCATTATTTATTTGTATTGCATCTGTTGTTTTCGGTTTCAGACATCCCATTTCAATGAAGCCGATTCATTGGCAGATTATCTTATCGATATACACACTTTTTGCCTCAGGAATAGCTGTCTGGCTCATTTTACAACCAAGAGATTTTATTAATGTGCATATTCTGTATATCGGAATATTTTTATTGGGTATCAGTGCAATTATAGCAGGATTATTCAAAGGACTATCCTTCAATTTCCCAGGCTTGAATATTAGCGATGGTACAAAAGCACTTGGTTGGATTTGGCCCAACCTGTTTATCGTAATCGGATGTGGTGCAGTCTCAGGATTTCACTGTCTTGTGGCAGGTGGAACCACCTCAAAGCAGCTAAAAACTGAAAAAGCTACCCGTCAGGTTGGATACGGAGCAATGCTCCTTGAAGCAATTTTAGCAATACTTGTCGTCATTGTTGTGGCAACATCCTTAAAAGATTTCGCATATTATAAAACAATTGCTCTTACACAAAAAAATCCGATTCTTGCATTTGCCTTAGGAGTTGGGGGAATCCTAAATAATGCTTTAAACATACCAGTTGTATACGGCACAATTTTCGGTATAATTATGATCGAAGGATTCATTGCAACAACACTCGATACAGCCATTAGACTCAAACGCTATTTGTTTGAGGAACTATGGAATATCCTGTTTGCAGGCAAAGTCCCCTTTCCACTAAATAAAATAGCTTTTAATTCCGCTCTTGCTGTTGTTTTAATGTTTCTTTTAGCTTATTTTAATGCACTTACCGCATTAGTCAAAATTTTTGGAACCGCCAATCAGCTCCTTGCTTCTCTTGCACTTATAGCTGTTAGTGCCTGGTTCTTCCTCAAAAAACGACCAACAATCTATACATTAATACCTGCTATTTTCATATCTATCACAACTGTAGCATCCCTGATTTATCTATTAGTTACTAATTTTATACCAAATAAAAACTACCCATTAGCTGCTATCGATATATTATTGTTTGTGCTTGCAATTGGAGTCATCATCATCACAGTAAAATTCATCCGTTCACCCTCTAAAAACACTGATAAAAAAGAAGTTTCTACCTAAACAACAGAACCGATTACACTTTTTAAATTATTATACTTGACAACAGAATCCCCTCTAACATTAATAAATAGGCTAAAAAATACATATTCTCATAAAGATTATTAATACTATTACCTCTTAATAAAAGAAAGGATGCGTTTTAATGAGACAGTTAACACCTCCAAAAGATGCAAAAGAATTCCTTATTGGATTGAATTCTAAAGCATTAAGAAATTTAGCAAGGGATGAAGAAAAAACAACCGAATTCGGAAGCTCCAGCTTTATATCAAAAATAAGAGCACGGGGTGCACCTTTTACACGAAATACTGTTGATAAAGAAGTTACTGAAAAAGACATCGAGACGATAGAAGAAGTAAAAAATTATCTCAAAAATAAAGAATTAATTCAGATTGACAGGGAGATGTGTCAAGGAGGGAAACACCGTTCTTTTCTGTGTAGATTATATGTAACAAAACCTTATGC
>CAZYWQ010000469.1:0-2779 GCA_964651675.1 uncultured Candidatus Sumerlaeota bacterium
TTTGAAATATCTTATTACAAGAGAAATGGTTAGAATGTGGGGTAAATAAGTATGTCAGAAAAAAAAATTGATTTAGAAATTAAATATCAAATTGCTACAATAAAAATCAATGATCCTGAGAATTTCAATCCTTTAAATATTGAAACAGGACAACAAATAGTAGATGCGTTAGAATCGCTTCGAGATAATAACGAGGTAAGATGTATAATAATTACTGGCTCAGGGAAAGCTTTTTCTGCCGGGGGAAATATAAAACAATTTAAAAGAAGCATTGAAGATGGCAATCCAGGTAAAATTATGGATGATTTAACTAAAGTGCTTTACAAAATCGCATTAGTTTTACGTCTTTATCCAAAACCTGTTATAGCCGCTGTGAATGGATGGGCTGTGGGCGCAGGCATGAATTTGGCGTTATCATGTGACTTTATTATTGCTTCTGAATATGCGAGATTTAGACAATCTTTTGTTAATCTTGCTTTAATTCCTGGATTTGCAGGGACAATATTATTAAGTCGTCAACTTACATGGCAACAAGCTGTGCAGATGTCTTTTTTTGGAGAGACTTATTCAGCTGAAGAAATGAAAAAACTTGGACTAGTTAATGAGATTGTATCTGCAGAAAATTTAGAAGAAATTTCACTGCAGTGGGCTCAAAAATTTGCTCGAGGTCCTACTTTAACTTATGCAAGAACTAAAAGGTTATTTTTTGACGCACTTAATACTCCATTTGAAGAACATCTTGAGAATGAAAGACAGATGCAAATTAAGTCAGCAGAAACTGAAGACTATAAAATTGGAGTATCTGCAATAATCGATAAAAAAGAACCCGATTTTATTGGAAAATAATAAAAATTGCATCTTACATTTATTTTATCTCAGCTAGGGAAGTTAGATTTTTTCTTGCTGAGTTAACTATGGTATCAATATCATTTGCTATATCATTTGCTATAGGATTTGGGATGTGATTGGTTATTATTTGCTTTTTAACATTACGACAATGTTCTGCTATGTCTAGAGCTCCATTTTTTTTCCATTTTTCATAACTTTCTCTGTTAAATATTTCTGGAAACCATAATTCTTTTCGAATATTTTTTGCAGTATGACGATTTTTCAAATATGACCCTTGTGGGCCTGTTTGAGCAATAATATCTAGAGCAAATGTGTTATCATCAAAAATAATTTCTCTATTGACACTTTCAATATAGGATATAATTTCTGATTGTAAAACAAGCATATCTAATGAAGCCCCTTGATCCATCCCGCAAATTCCCATATGTCCAAAAATATCTGCGCCTGATAATAAGCCGAGTGAAAGTGTTACGCCACATTCAAGACCCGCCTGAGCATCAGGGACTTTAGAATCAGTTAATCCTGCATTAATATATACAGGAAACCCATAATATTTACCCATCTGAGTCATGGCGACGCTAAAAATCGCTTGTTCAGGACCGCCAAAAATGATTTGAGCAGATCTCATATCAAATGCGTGGCAAATTCCTCCATAGCAGATTGGCATTCCTTTTTTAATAAGTTGAGTTATGCATATAGCGGTAATTACTTCAGCATTTTCTTGAATTATCGTTCCTGCAATAGTTCCGGGACCAGAAATTCCCATTTGGACCATAGGGCTGAGATGAACTGGCATGTTTAAACGAGCAGTTTCAAACAACAAATCGATTCCATTAAAAGGAAAACTTAGAGGGCTTATAGGTTCGAGAGCGTGATAGAACATAGGATATTTTTCAGCTTTTTTTTCGTCACCTCTGAGAGCTATGACGAGGTCAACTAAATATTTCGCAGAATTTCTATCATAGAACCAAAAATTAATTGGCTTCTCTGTATTTTTAATCATTTCAGCCGCTACTGCTACACATCGCCACTCCACGGGGATCTCAAGAGGATCTGACATTGCCCCAGGAATATTTATTTGATCTAACGCGTCAGCAAATCTAACCGCTGTTTTAACATCATTAAGAGTAGTATGCCTGCGTTCTTCACCAGGATTTTCAACCCAAAACGCTTGACCAGAGGATGTATTATAATTTCTTTTACCAGTCCCAAATTCTGCTTTTTTAGAGAGATCACGACCATAGATCGTAAAAGTTTTTCCCGCTTTTGAAAGAAGTTCAATTACTAATTCGGGAGGAATTTTTACATTTTTTTTGTTAAGATCAACATTTGCTCCATTTTCAACAAATAAGGAAACTACATCATCATGAGGAATATGTACTC
This sequence comes from uncultured Candidatus Sumerlaeota bacterium, assembly GCA_964651675.1. Classification (GTDB taxonomy): domain Bacteria; phylum Sumerlaeota; class CAZYWQ01; order CAZYWQ01; family CAZYWQ01; genus CAZYWQ01. The sequence goes on from CAZYWQ010000469.1 coordinate 2,233, forward strand.
CTATTTTTTCTAAAATCTCAAGAGATTTATTATGTATTATTTCGATTTGTTGTTTTGTAAGGACTTCAATTATCATATGGCATCTATTGATATATGTATTTTTTAATATCTGAATAACGATGTAAATAACCTTTTATTTTATTTATTTCCATTATATTTTAAGTATATTTTAAGTTACAACTTTTAAGCTACAATTGTAGCATCATGCTACAATTGAATGATTTTTTATAAAATACAACATATTGAACTATTATGATTCCTCGATCTACATTTGAAGAATTAAAAGGGAAAAAACTAAGGCTTTATATAAAAGATTTGCCTGATCCACATTGTATTCAATTAGGAAGAATCGAAGCTGTAACAGAGCATCTCATTGTATTTAATGATGAGGACCACAACAATTTAATATATATTCCAATAGAAAATGTAATACTAATAAAAACGGCTTAAAATTACATCCTGTTGAAGTTATAGTTTTTCAAGATTCAGAGATTAATTAAGAATCTATATAAAAATGAAAAATAAGAAATTTTAAACTCTATGAATG
>CAZYWQ010000470.1:0-2777 GCA_964651675.1 uncultured Candidatus Sumerlaeota bacterium
AACTTAGCCTCTTCAGGTTGTTTCTTTACAAGATATAAATCAGCTAATCTTTTGTAGTTGTCTATGTTATCGGGATAGCGCTCTACAAATTTTATTAGGACGCCTATTGCCTTATCATACCATCTGATAGCTGCTTTATCATCTCTATTCTGCGATAAAAATGAACCTGCTCTTTCGAGAATTTCATATTCCTCTGTACTTATCTCCTTAGCTAATTTATCTTTTAAAAGAGCTTCCTTTTTCAACTCATCAAAGGCTTTGAGATCAACCACTTTTGTACTATCTTTAACACTTGATAGTTCTGGTAATACAATCTCTTCATCTTTTTGGTATTCTTTTGTAATCTCTTTAGTAGAACTGACTGGTTCAGCAACTTCGGTCTGGGCTTCTTTAATTACATCCTGGGAAGCAGCTTTATCCTCTTTGGAAGCGGGTTGTTTTTCTGTTGTGTAGGTACTATCATCATCTTCCTCTGTCTTAACCGAAGAAAGCAATTCCTCCAAAGGTGCAGAGAACATTGCGTAATCTCCTCCGGCTGGTTTATCAGCAACAGCGCTGGGAGTTTTCTTTGCAGGGATTTCAGATGAACTCACTGCTTTGGCTGGAATAGGTCTTTCTTTAGTTTCTTTCTCATCAAGTTTTTTGGCGATTGGTTGGAGTGCATCTTCGGGATTTAAGGCTTTACTCTTTACTTCTCTTCTGATTCTTCGCTTTCTTCTTCTTGACCTTTTCGAACTCGATGAAGATGCATCTTTTTTGTCATCCATTTTAAAGGTATGTACTATGGAAAGGTCTTTCTTTATTCCTGTGCCTAAATCTTCTGCTGTTATGTCAAACAGTCCATCTGCATTTATCGAGAATGAGACACTGATTCTTGGTGTACCTGCTTTGACAGGTTGTATATCCGTCAATGAAAATTTTCCGAGAGACATACACTCATTTGCATTATTACTTTCTCCCTGTAGTATATGGATATTAACGATTGATTGACCATCTTCTGTTGTTGTAAAAGTCTTCGTTGCTTTTATTGGGATAGTTGTGTCTTTTGGTATGATGATACTCATATTATCGCCTTTTGTCTCGACACCCAGTGCAAAGGGAGTAACATCAAGTAGAACAATTTCTTGAATAGCACCAGTTAAAACACCGCCCTGTACAGCTGCACCCATTGCAACAATCTCATCCGGATTGACACTTTTAGAGGGTTCCTGGTCGAAGAATTCACTTATCATTTCCTGAACCAGTGGGATTCTTGTAGAACCTCCAACTAAAATAACTCTATCTATTTGTTCAACTGATACACAGGCATCTCCAATAGCTTTCTCGCAGCAATCTATTGTTCTATCAACAATCGGCAATATAAGGTTTTCCAATTCTTTTCTTGTCAGTATTCTTTCAAAATGGATTGGATTTCCATTTTGAGATGCAAGAAAAGGTAAATTAATCTGTGTCTGAGTCGTTGTCGATAGTTCACACTTAGCTTTCTCAGCGGCTTCCTCTAATCGACGCAAGGCTACATAGTTACCACTCAAATCGACTCCTGTCTTATCACTAATTTCTTTGAGCAGTGTCTTTACAAGAAGTGAGTCAATATCTCTTCCACCCAGATGAGTGTCTCCAGAAGAGGTTAAAACTTCAAAAGTCCCTTCTTCAATCTCCAGAATCGTTATATCAAAAGTTCCTCCTCCAAAGTCATATACTGCTATGGTTTCATTTTTGCCTTTGTCCAGTCCGTAAGCTAATGCGGCTGCTGTAGGCTCGTTTATTAAACGAATGACATCTAAACCTGCTATTTGCCCTGCTTCTTTTGTTGCTTGTCTCTGGGCATCGTCGAAATATGCCGGGCAGGTGATGATTGCCTGAGTAATCTCATTGCCAAAATGCAGCTCTGCTGCTTCTTTGAGTTTTTTCAACACCATCGCTGATAGTTGTTGAGGACTGTATAGATCTTTATCAATCGCAATAAAAAGGTCATCATCTTCGCTATAGGAACATTCGTAAGAGAGTTCCTTTAGTTCATTCTCGATCTCGGAATAGAATTTCCCCATTAATCTTTTTACAGAATGAATAGTCCGTTTGGGATTGACTGTGCTTTGCCTTTTGGCTATATCTCCGACAATGAGTTCTCCATTTTCAAGAAATGTAACTACTGATGGTGTCTTATAGGCACCTTCTGCATTGGGTAGGATTAATGGTGTATTGTTTTCTAATATGGCTACTACTGAATTTGTTGTACCAAGATCTATCCCAATAATGGGAGATGATTTTTCCATAGATTCCCTTTTTGCCCTATGTTTTAGATATAATGAACTATAACACTAATTAATTTATTGGCTTTTTTTGTGATAAAGCCTGACTTATAATACTTAAGAACTCAAACAAGTCTAACTCTTAAGTTAATTAATTTCAAACATTATTTTATATTTTTAGGGTATATAAAATTCTATTATATTCCTTCGGCATCATTTCTTATTATATAAAGGTGAAAAATTGATATTTTTTATTATTTTATTGATATTGCTATAATCCGAGTTGAGTCCATAACTGATTAATTTTATCGACGATTTTCTTGTCCATCATTAATTCGTCGGGTAATTGTCTCGAAAAACCTTCTTCTTTGAATTTTTTTGTAGCATCAATACCAACCTTTGAACCAAAAAGCGGTTGTGAAGAGGAATAATTTAACTCGTCTAATGGTCCTTTTACGAATTCCATATCTCTTTCAGGTTCAATACTGTTCAGGACTTTCCAGCAAACTTCACTATAATCCCTTATAT
>CAZYWQ010000471.1:0-2767 GCA_964651675.1 uncultured Candidatus Sumerlaeota bacterium
CAAAACGAATTGTTCTTTCTCGGGAATTGAGATTGGATGAAATCAGAAAGATTAAAGAAAGGGTGTATATTGAAGTAGAAGTTTTTGTTCATGGTGCTATGTGTCTGTCTTATTCAGGAAGATGCGTTTTGAGTGATTATCTCACTGGAAGAGATGCTAATAAGGGTGACTGTGCGCAGGTTTGTCGATGGGAGTTTAAGGTTACTGAATCAAAGAGGGATGATGAAATCTTCGAGATTGTTCAGGAAAACGATTTCACGACAATTTTGAGTTCGAAGGATTTAAGGCTGATCGAGAATGTACCGGAACTTGTCGAGACTCAAATCGATGCATTCAAAATCGAAGGTCGGGTTAAGAGCGAATATTATGTGGCAACTGTTACACGAGCTTATAGAAAGATTCTCGATACATATTTAAAAAATCCTGAGAATTTCAAATTGGACACTTATTGGTTAGAGGAATTGGAGAAGGTTAGTCACAGACCTTATTTTAAGGGATTTTTGTTGGGCGATGTTAATAAAGAAATAGCATCACAAACATACGAGGAACCTGCTTATAAGAGAACCTATCAATTTGTTGGATTAGTCGAGGATTATGATGAGAAAAAATGTCTATCGAAGGTTTTGGTAAAATCACAGATTCAAAAAGGTGAAAAGTTGGAGATTATCTCGCATAGATTTCAGGATAGAGAAGTAATTATAGACAAGATATTCGATGAAAATGGCTCTGAGAGAGATGTGGCGAATCCTTCGGGATTTGCGTTTCTAAATTTAGGCGAAGAAGTCGATGAGTATTCCATTCTGAGAAGAAAAGAGGATTGAGGAAGCAAGCAAATATGAGCAAGGTAATAATGGTAAGTGCATGTCTTATCGGAGAAAATGCGACCTATAATGCTGGTAATAATTTGTCACAGAATGTGGTTGATTTATCGGACAAATTTACTTTGATTCCGTTTTGCCCCGAACAATTAGGTGGATTACCAACTCCGCGACCACCTTCTGAGATTAAGAATGGCGATGGTTTTGGTGTGATTGAGATGAAAACAGTTGTTTTGAATAATATGGGAGAGGATGTTACTGAAAATTTTATTAAGGGAGCGCAAGAGTCGCTGAAAATTGCTGTAGAACATAAGCCCGCATTTATCATCTTGAAAGAAAATAGTCCATCTTGTGGAGTTCATAAGATTTATGATGGTTCATTCAGTAATAAAATTATTAATGGATGTGGTGTTACAACTGCTTTTTTGATAATGAATGGATATGAAGTTTTATCCGAAGATGAGATTGATAAGTTGCATTAATGAGACTTGCTGATTTTTAATTCAGAAAGATAGAATTGAGATTATGGAAATCACTTTTAATAAAATTGTACAAGGTATTAGACATCCGAAGCGGAGTATGAATCGTCTTATTGAGATAATCAAGGATGAAAGAGGATATGCTTCTCCTCCAGTAAGCGCAAATATTCTCCCGACCATGATGTGCAATTTTAAATGTCGGATGTGTACCGTATGGAGATTGATCGATACCGCTTCTGATGAGGGAAAACAGTTTATCTCGATGGATTTTATCGGGAAGTTCGTTGATGATTTGAGTGAAACTTCAAGATCATTCACACTGATTGGTGGCGAACCTTTTATTCATCCGGATTGGAAAGAGATTGTTTCGTATGTAAAGAAAAAAAATCATTCTTGTTCGGTGATTACAAATGGCTGGTTTTTGGATAAGTTTGCGAAAGACATCATCGATAGCGGTCTTGATACGCTTGATGTTTCGTTGGATGGGAGAGAAGAGATTAATGATATTAATAGAAAGGAAGGCTCATATAAGAAAATTGTTTCGGGTATTCGAAGCATTCAATCTTTGAAGACGGAGTTACAAGTCAATCATCCAACAATTAATATTATTGCGACTATAAATGATATTACATATAAGTATCTGTCTGATTTGGTTGAGATTTGTAATGAGTTGAATGTTGCAGAATTGAGATTGACGAATCTGATATATTATTCGGATAAGGTTTTGAAAGAACAACATTATGAATTTAAGAAAAATTTTTTGGAAAATTCACCCCTGAAGCCTCTGAAAGATTATCCTGAGGAGTTTGAATCCAAACCGACATTTGTTCCGGATAAGATAAATCCAGAGATTTTGATTGAAGAGATTCGTAAGATTAAAAATGCGAAGAAGAAATTTAAATTCGCTTTAATTCCTGACTACAGCGATGATGAAATAATGGAATATTATAATGAGGATGATTATGAGCGTCCAAAAGATGATATATGCAGGATTCCATATCAAATAATGACACTGTTACCGAATGGATTTATCGAGGCTTGTATGGGTTATCGTGTGGGAAACATCGGTAATGATAGTACGCTTCATATCTGGAATAATAAATACTATCGTCATTTTCGACGGGTATTCAAAAAGACAGGCAGACTTCCAATTTGCCATCGATGCTGTAATTAGAGGATTCTGAAAAACTAAATTTGTAGCGGTCGCATTTATGCGACATTAATTTTATTGATTAATAATTTTTAATGAGTAAATGTGCTATTCCGATTATTTAAAAGAGTTTATTAGCAATGGAGGATATGATGTCACTGAAAGAAAAGTTAAATGAGGATTTTAAAAATGCTCTTAAACAAAAAGAGAGTTTGAAGGTGTCGGTTTTGAGAATGCTGAAGACTGAGATGACTAAAAAAGAGAAGGATGGGAAGAATGAGGAAATTACCGATGACCAAATAATAAATATTTTGCAAAAA
>CAZYWQ010000472.1:0-2766 GCA_964651675.1 uncultured Candidatus Sumerlaeota bacterium
CTTATAGCCTTTGCAATAAAGCAAGATAGTAGCTAATAAAAGCACAGCATTATACGCTGTGGCAAATTTCCTGTCAGGTGATAGCTCTGTTATTTTCGCATCTTTAATATCTCTTTCAATGGCAATTAACAGATTTGCTATTTCTTCTTTAGATGTTTTATGTGGCTGAATTCTTTCTTGTGCCAATAATTGCCTTAAGGTCATTTTCGTTTCCTATGATAAACAGTTTATCTTCTTTTAAAACTGTATTTATAAAATGATTTTTTTGCTTTAATTTTTTGCTAAGTTCAATTGGAGAAAAAATTATGTAGTTTACTTCTCTTCCCAGCTCTTTTTTGGGCTTAGAAAGTATACTTGAGAGTGTTTTTGAGGAGATTTTCCCGATAATAAATAAATCTATATCACTTGATAAATTTTCTTTTCCTTTGGCATAAGAACCGTAGATAAAAGCCACTTTTATATCATCCGATTTAGTTAGATGTTCTTTCAAAACCTCTGCGAAACCTAAAGTTTTGAGAAAAATTCTTTTGAGCTCTTCAAATATTGTGCAAGTCTTGTCTGCCTGATAATAAGTACGATTACCCTCAGTAAATTTACTAATAAGACCAATTTCGACGAGTTTATTTACCTCTCTCTGAACTGCCTGAATAGGCTGGTTTGCCAAAGAAGAGATTTGTCTAAGATAAAATGCCTTTCCAGAATTAAACAAGAATAACTTAAGAATAGCTATTCGTGCTTCCGATGAAAAAAGTTTCGTTAACATATATACCCCATAAAAAATGTATACAATTTGTATACATTTGTATACAAATTGTTGTCAATGTCAAATAGAAAATCATCAATAACAACATTTTTCTAAAAGGTAAGGAATATTATTGTAAAAACCAATAGTTGTTTTTGAATAATTTTTTGAAAATATAGACCCATTTGATTTAATTTAACAACCAAATATATATCAGCACTCTTTACTACTAACCCAAGATGGTTTTTTATCATATATCCAATAAGGCTTTTCTGATGTTATAACTGGTATCCATACCATTTCAAATGGTTCGTAGGAATATTTTACAGGAGTATAATTTGTTTCTAATCCTTTATCATTTTTACAATATATTTCTAGGTTCATAGTAAGTTCTGGAGGGTCTTTCATGTTAAAAGCGATCATCAAATATTCTGTATTTCTCTTCTTGACATGATTAGCATCCCCGCTCATTATTCCATTGACCGCATCCCCTGATATTAAATTAGCCAATTTATAAATATCAAGGAAACTAAAATGTCCTTCTTTCTTCTGTCCAATTTGTAAGTTCCAATATCTAGAGCCATCATAATCTTGAGAAAAATTTTGAACAGTTTTTTCACCTATTTTAAAATTACAATTTATTAGGGCTGCAACTGGGTAGTTAGAAAGATTTATTATCTTGAAACGAGTTTGATAAGGTATTTCTTTATTTGTGTATACTTCGTAAGTAACAATAGGTCTATTCGCTCTTTCCATCATCTCTTTATTAGCTTCAGCGATGATTTCATTGGATTTTCTAATTTCTGAAGTTTCCCAAGTATACCAGAATAATATTAGGGCGGTTATTGATAGAATAATGTCTGTGATAAGACTCCGTAATAAGTGTGCCTTTAATATAATTAATATTAAGAAAAATAAAAAGAGAATAAAAAAACATATAATCTTGCTATTTATTTTCATAGACCCAATTTCCTTTTTTATATTCATTCAATGAAAATATTAAGTTCTATTATATGTTGCCCGATGTAACACAAGCTCTAACTCATATAATTCCTACGACATAAATGTCATGTTACATTCGTAGTTTTGGAAATCTCAAAAAATTATTCTAAACTCATCCAGATTCTTATCAGGTTCGTAGGTATCCCATTCGATATCGGTATCGCTGACATAGGAGAACATCGGTCCTTTTTGTACCTTGGCAAGGAAAGTATCTATTTTTTCATCTTCCCCTTTTGCACAAATTTCAACGGAACCACTGAATAGATTTTTTACTGTGCCGATAATCCCGAGTTTTTCGGCTTCTCTCTGAACAAAAAATCTATAACCGACGCCCTGAACTCTTCCGTGGACGATGGCTTTAAACGATTTCATTTTTCAGCCTCCTAATAAGACAATCTAATTGAGATTGATAACTGTTAGAGTTCTGATTCGTCCTACAAATTGTATAGGTCAGATTTAAAAATATCGAGATGTTTTTTTATCCAGTTAATTGTCTCTTTTAATCCGTCTTTAAGTGTATATTTCGTTTGAAACTTAAGGAGCTTTCTTGCTTTTTCTGTTGATGCGCATAGTCTAAGGACTTCGCTTTTTTCAGGTCTTATTCTCTCTTCATCATATATTAACTTCACATCTTTCCCCAGAACGGATTCTATCGTCTTGAACAGATCCTCGATGGAAGTTTCGGTTCCAGTGCCGATATTTATTACCTCACCGACAGAATTATCCGACTCAGCCACAGCAATCAAGCCATCAGCAGTATCTTTGACAAAAACAAAATCCCTTGTGGGATGAATCGAACCGAGTTTCACTGATGAATTATTAATAATTTGTGAGACAATGGTCGGAATAACAGCACGTGCGGACTGTCTCGGACCATAAGTATTGAAAGGTCTTGCAATTGCAACAGGTAAGTTGAAAGAGCAATAAAAACTTTGTGCAATCATATCAGCACCAATCTTGGATGCGGAATAAGGTGACTGTCCCTGCAAAGGATGATTCTCATCGATTGGGACATATTGAGC
>CAZYWQ010000473.1:0-2766 GCA_964651675.1 uncultured Candidatus Sumerlaeota bacterium
AGTGAAAATTGTATATAATATTATTTTTATCTTATTAGTATTGGGCACTCTTACTACATTGCTTCCTTTTATCTGGGGATTTTTGAGCGCATTAAAATCACCGGATAAAATTTTCAAGATACCTCCAACATTTTTACCTAAACCTTTTTCAAATCCTCTAAAGTGGAACTGGGAAAGTTATTATAAAGCCTTTACTAAGATACGATATATGAAGTTTTTTTGGAATACAATTGTTCTTGCGATCGGAGTATGGTTTTTCGCATTGATTCCAACGGCATTAGCGGGATATGCATTGGCAAAATTGAAAATGAAACACGCTCAGATATTTGTATTTTTATTTTTTGCCACATTGATGGTTCCTTTCGAAGCCATCTTTATTCCGCTTTTGATTACCGTTACAAAGATTGGTATAAGAGGAACATATTGGGCAATAATGCTACCTGCTGGCGTCAATGCATTCAATATATTCCTATTCAAGAGTTTCTTTGCTGAGATTCCAACAAGTTTGGTAGAAGCTGCGAGAATCGATGGTGCTGGAGAATTAAATATTTTTTTCAGGATTGTAGTTCCTTTATCCAGACCGATTATTGCGGTGATAACTATTTTTTCATTTATGGCAACCTGGAATGATTTCTTTTGGCCCTATCTGGTTTTAAATAATCCTGATTCCTATCCTATTATGGTTAAGCTGTATGATTTTCAACAACAGGCTGAAGTGAGATGGAATGAAGTTCTTGCTGCACTAATGATTGCAAGTGTTCCGCCTATAATTATCTTTGCTTTTTTCCAGAGACAAATTATGCGAGGAATAACCCTATCAGGACTTAAATTTTAGATTTGTGGTATTAGTGATGCAAAATGTAGTGAGAACCTTTAGGTTCGTTTTATTGAAATGGAACAGTCACGACTGTTCCCTATATCTCACCAACTCATCAGCTTACAAACTAATAAGCATCCATAGATTCAGTTTTTTCTTCCATAAAGGCAGCGACTGATGTTTTTCTTCCGATTCCTCCTTCAGGAAAGACTTTCATCATAAGACTGAATTGAATGTTTATCTTGTCTTTTTCATCAATGTCATTTTCGAAATCATAGGTTAGTAAAAGATTTGCGACCCAATCGTGTAAATCTCTTGATATTGATACTTGTTGCTCATCAAATTCTCCTTCATCAAGGTCAACTTTACTGACTAATTCCATCCTGTATTTTTCACCAACAGGAAATCCAAATTTTGCCGAAAGGTAACCCTGTCCTTTATCGTAGTCATCATCATCGTCGTCATCGATCCAGTCATAAATTCTTTCGAGTTCGCTTCTTAAAGGATCTTTATTAAGGTGCTTCACATAAAATGCATTTAAAAGGCTATAATATCTGAGATCGGCTGTATTAAATCCAAGTGAAGTTCCAACCATGATAGTATCTCTTGTGAATGCATACTCGTCGGAAGGGTCCCTTATCTGATCGGAATATAGATGGGAGTAAATCGAGAATTTTCTTGTCTTTTTCGCATTAGCAGTTTTGAAAGCAGTAAAAAGATAATATAAATTTTCATTTGGAGTTATGTCACTGTTACCCTGAAGATTTATTCCACCACCTGAATAAATTTCATAATAAGGTTTGGGATTAAAGAATCTTAAATAGGCGTTTACTAAGTGTTCATCAGTTCTGAAATTATAGACATCATATCGATATAAGTAGTTACCGAGAGCTCTTTGAAAGTCTCCATAGGAGAATCCTGAAACTTTCCTATAGAAGTAGTTAATCTCTCCGGTAAGATTTGGATTGAATCGGGCAAGTAGTCTTAGGGCAACATCAAAACTGAATGTTTCTTCATCTATATCATCATAGCTAATAATTTTGTTTCCAATCAAAACCGAATCGTCATCGATTCTAATGATTCCATATCGGGCTCTTCTTAGAGCTTGTTGAAGAGGACTGCGCCAGGTTGGATCAGAAGAAGGATTGTAAGTAGCAGAATTTTTTTCTGCTTGTGATTGAAAGTCGAAATCGAGTTCGTCGGGTGATCTACTAAAGTAGTTTGCACCCAATCCGAATTTGGCTACGAATGTATACTTCTCGCTCAACTTTAATCGGTACATTAATGTATTATAGATATCAACTCCTCTTAAGTAAGCATTATCACTTGTCCTATAAAAATTGAAACCTGGATCAAGGGCATTAATCATTTTAATATCTGTTTTAAACCAGAATGGTGTGCCTTTAAGGTTCAAATATCTTGTAGCAAAATCAAATTGTGGAACTCTTTGAGATATTCTACCATATCTTTTGGTATCAAATGAATCATCTTCTATGTCATTCCATTCATTATCGTTTGCTTCAGGATCGATGAAGTTTTGTCTTCTATCCCTTGTTAATCTATCCTTAAAGGAGCTTGAAATTCTTGCAATGAAGGCAGGTTTATTGAGAGTTATAGCAACAATACCTTCTCTTTCAGCAACTCTATCACTGAATTCTTCTGATGTGCTGAAGAAATCTTTATAAACATGCGGATCACTTACCATATCCAGCATTAATTGCACATATAAATCCTTTGTAATTTCGAATCTTTGCTTGATTAGAGCCTTCCATCGATTATCGGTACTGTGGAATTCTTCATCTTCTTTCCAGTTTTTATCATAAATTTGATAGAGATCTATCACTCCTCTGTATTTTCCTGCCCAAAATTTATATTTGTAAGTTAGACCTTTACCAAATCCTTTTTTCGATAATAAATCAGCATATAAGGTTAGATGACCTCTATTATAT
>CAZYWQ010000474.1:0-2349 GCA_964651675.1 uncultured Candidatus Sumerlaeota bacterium
CGTTGAGATTGTCGAAAAAGTAATTTCTTGATTATTTTTATTAAATAAATCCTATAAAAAGCTAACTTACAATAATTACAGAATCTTTAACTATATAAATAATAATTAACTATAATATTATATTCTTTACATGTAATTAATTATATGGTATTGTCCTTGCCATCCTTTAAAAAGCAAAGATTGTAATTTCCTTTCTACTGGAGACAAAGATGGCGCGCTACAAACCTAATGACTACAATCAATTAATGATGGTACCAGTATCACTGGAAGAACAGCTCATACCGGGCACCTTGGAATACGCAATTCATCATGTAGTTGAAGAACGTCTTGATATGAGTATATTTGACGACCGCTACTGCAATGATGAAACAGGGCGTAAGGCAATAGCCCCGAAAGTACTCATAAAGATAGTACTGTTTGGTTATTCGCGAGGTATGATCTCATCGAGGTCATTAGAGCGTGCATGCTTTGAGAACATTACCTTCATGGCGTTGGCATGCAACCATAAACCTGACCACAGTACAATAGCCGCTTTTGTTTCATCAATTGATGAAGAGATTGAGACGTTGTTCACCAAAGTACTTTTAATCTGTGAGGAAGAGGGATTGTTAGGTGGCACTCATCTCAGTCTGGATGGATTAAAACTATCTTCAAACGCTGCAAAGGAATGGAGTGGTACGTTTTCGGATTTAAAGAAGAAACAGGAAGCCCTTGAACGTAAGGTTAAAGAGGCGATTCAAGAACATCGGGCAGCAGACAAACGAGAAGGCAAAAAGAATGTTACAGATAGAAGAAGGAGAGAAAAGAGGATAAAGAGATTGAAGCAGAGGGCGGATCGGATTGAGGAGTTTCTCTCCGAGAATGAGCCGAAGATAGGTTCTCAAGGGAAAGAGATACAGAGCAATGTAACGGATAACGAATCAGCCAAGATGGCCACATCACATGGGGTGATACAGGGATACAACGCCAATGCCATGGTGGATGAAAAACACCAAGTAATCGTAAATGCCGAAGCCTTTGGCAAAGGTGAAGACGGCACGCATATGGAACCGATGCTTAAAGGTACAAAAGAGAGATTTAAGACTATAGGCAGAAATGATTCTCTGAAGGATATTCAGGTAAGCGCCGATACAAGTTATTACAGTGTTCAGAACCTGGAGTACTGCAAAGAAGAGGAAGTTGACGCCTATGTCCCTGATCCACAGTTCCGAAAGCGAGATGTTCGTTTTACAGATGCCGGACGTCATCGTCGATCAGTGGACAAACGCCATGAGAGATACAAATCCAAAAAGCGATGGTTCACGGTTGATGATTTTCATTTTGATAATCGTACAGGAAAGCTTATCTGCCCTACCGGGAATGAATTGTATGTTAGAAGCAGGCAATATGAAAATAAAGGTTATAAAGCGATAATTTACCAGGCCCCAAAGACAGCATGCAAGGACTGTAAACTGAGAGTAAAATGTTTGAGAAAACCGGATAAGACAGAATCAAGACAGGTAGCTATATTTTATGGAAAAAGACCTGGCAGTTTAACAGATCAAATGAAAGAAAAAATAGATACTCCGGAAGGACGCAAGACATACAGTAAGCGTCTGGGGATTGTAGAACCGGTATTCGGCAATATTCGATCATGTAAAAGGATGGATAAATTTACCTTACGAGGTAAAATTAAGGTAAATATCCAATGGCTGTTGTATTGTCTTGTTCATAATATTGAAAAGATCAGTAATTATGGAAGGAGTTATTCTCTACAGGGAGTATAGCAGGAGAGCGCAAGAGGATATAAAGCGGCATACTACAATCTATGAAGGCCTATTCCTACAACTTGAAATTAACCGGTATTTATTTTTCTTGAAAATCAGTTTTATTAGGCTGTCCATTATGCCGGGATAATACCTGTTTTGAAAAATGGTTTTTCGACAAACCCGTTATGTGTAAAAATCGATAAAGGATTTATGTGATGGCAAAGCCGAAACTGAAACGTATTGATGGAAAACTAATAATATCTTTCTGGGACGAGGGTCCTGAGGACGAATACGGATCAGCGGACGCAGGGATACTCGAATTCATCCTAGTAGTAATTATTATCTGGTTTATTGATAAGAACACTATTTCGATAGATCCTGCAACGAGGAATATCACATATACGAAGAAAAAGCTCCTTCGGAGAGCGCGCGTCAAAATATATCCATTTAGCAACATCCAGTCTTTACAAGTACATCAGGGCAAGAGGAAGGGCCATTTAGTAGTGCAGCAAATAGATGGAGAGCATCTATTATTCTCACCAAGCATTAGGAAAAGAAGGTTGACAAAAGTCACAAAAATGGTGGCAGAAGTGTTGGGTAT
>CAZYWQ010000474.1:2359-2761 GCA_964651675.1 uncultured Candidatus Sumerlaeota bacterium
CCCAAAATAGCTAACAAGGCAAATTAACTGCAATTCTCTCATCGCTTGATCGCGTTATTTGTGTGGTTATGTAAAAATGGTAATTTTTCTATCACAAATTTAAGGCAGCAGGTATTGGTGAACTTTTTAAAAATTACACAAAAGGTAGGAATAATATTATTCGTTCTGGCAATAGGATTAATTCTTTCATTAATAAAGGTGTCAAGTCTGCTCTTGACCTTTGACCCTAATTTTCAGAAGGAATTAACAGTCAAAGGCAGATCCCATGACCAGATGCCGGGAATTCATGGTTGACAAAAGTAAATAAGGGTATTACTATTACCAGTATTACGTATTACTGGAGGTGTAATCATGAGAGTAACTACAAAAGGGCAAGTCACAATTCCACAAGAGATTCGAGAA
>CAZYWQ010000475.1:0-2757 GCA_964651675.1 uncultured Candidatus Sumerlaeota bacterium
CTGATGGCATCCTCAAACTCTGATGCAGTATAGGTTTCTGACTTTGCAATTACTCCTAAAACTTTTTCTTTACCAAGTGTGTCGATAGCAACTTTGAGGAGAAAGGTACTGTCGACTCCTCCAGAATAAGCGACAACTACTGAATCATATTGAGAGATGAAATTCCCAAGACACTTCATTTTTTCTTTTAGATTTTTATTCATAGTTAATTCTTAAATTCATAATCGTGATTATTCAATAACTAATTATAATCTATCCAATTATGAGCGGATGTGCCGGCTTTTTGGCTTGTAACAAGATAATAATCCCCGTACCATAGTTGCTCTGTTTTTCGGGTAATCCGAACATAATAAGTGCCTGAAGATGTTGGAGTCCATTCGATATAAGGATCATCATAAAAATAGAAACCAGAATCAGCGCTACCAGGATCAGGATAACCTCCGGGGACCGCTGAACCATCATCAGAAACAGCTAATACGGTTGTCCCATCAGTATCCAATATCTCTAATCTTTTTCCAAAGAACTGTGATCCATGGTCAATATCAAAAATAATAGCTTTATTCAGGTCACTTGCTCCTATCGTAAAACTATAATAGTCACCCAAATCACCATATGTTTCAGCCTGAGATGTAAACGCTGGATTCCAGGAAGAAACTGCTCCAAGTATTGACTGACCAATACTGAAGCTATTAGCCTGTCCTGTTGAGTCATTTGGTTCAGTTTCCTGAAAAGATGAAGGATCATCCAAAGGGGAATAAAGACTATGTTCACTGCGTGCTAAATTTAAAAGAGTCTGGGCACTTCCTGGATTTAGACTTTGATAATAATGTGCCATACAACCTTTCATCTCTGGTGGTATATCGGCATAAAAAATGTAGTAAGGTCGATCGTAGGTCATAAAAGAATTATTTAATCCACGAGAAGTTAAGCCAGCGAGAACATCTTCTCCACCTAATCGTGTTGATGAAACAAAATCACCAACGGGTGTTGGAATGGTAGGATAGTCAAGCCAACTGATATTTTCACTATAACCTAATCCTGCGATAGCGTTAGGTATAGCTTCCTGTGGGTGCATCAATCCAAGTAAGTGTCCTATCTCGTGAAGTACAGTCGTACAGGTGGGCCAGGTTCTTGTTTCAAATCTGATTAGATTGCGATCGACTAAACAACCATAAGGATTACCCGGTGGATTGTCTATAAGAGTATTTTTCGTTGCAGGTTCTACCAAATATTGATAGGCACCGTAATCGGAGTAGTTATAATTCAGACTAAGCAATCGATTTGTACCTGTTACTCCTCCAAAATATACTGTCTGTCCAACCCAACTGCCTCCATCGATTGCATTGACTACTAAATGTTCAGATCCATCACCAACTTCACGGAATTCAAAATTCACATAAGCAAGTGTTGTGTTCCATAGATTAAATCCTTTCCTGACTTCATCCTCGAGAGTATTTTTCTCTTCTGTTGTATAACCACCATAAGTAACTAAATTGGAAAGGTCAATCCGATACCGACATTCCAACAAACCGTCTGAATCATCGTCTGTACGATTAGTATCTGGTAAATAAAGAGTGTTTGGAAATTCACTAACACCTGTCTCTAAGTTAGGAACATCTCTATTTTTTCTTTGAAGGAGACGATCCCAGTATCCTTCTGGGACAAAGGAGGGATCTTCGATTGGTTCTAATCCATTACGAAGGCGAGCGAATTGCTCAGAAAGGTACTTACAAGTTGCACATTCGCAAAAATCAGTATCTTCAGCGCTAATTCTAATACTTGTCAAGATGGTGGATAGGATTATAAAATATAAAAAGTACCGTAAAGGGGATTTAAGAATTTTCATACTTGACTCCTTAATAGATATTTTTGGTTGAAATGTAATATAAGGATTTTTTACTCCTTAATACTTGACCTCACCAAAAACTATTATCGCTCCCCTTGTAGGTTCTCTCTAACTCCACTAAATAATAGTATATTAGTTAATTGAATTTTTTAGTACTTGCCAAGAACAATATTTAAAATTAACAATTATGCAACTGAATATTTGGAAAATAGTTTTTATTTCGATAATTCTTGCTGAAGAATTTTATTTACCAATTGAGGATTCGCTTTGCCTTTTGTTTCTTTCATTACTTGTCCTACGAGAAATCCGATACTTTTTTGCTTTCCTCCTCTATAGTCCTGTGCAGGACCAGGATTGGCTGCTATGACCTTTTTTGCGATTTCTCTAATCTGATTTTCATCAGTGATTTGGACTAATCCTTTTTCTTTAATAATGACTTCTGGGTCTTTGCCTGTCTCAACCATAATTGGGAAAATGGTTTTGGCAATCTTTCCACTAATTACATTTTCATCGATTAGTTTCACAAGAGTGGCAAGCTGTTCGGATTTAATATTAAATTCATCAATTTCAATTTCTCGCTCGTGCAGTTCTCTTAAGACTTCTGTCATTATCCAATTGCTTATCTTCTTGGGTGAATTATAGACTTTGTTGGCTGTTTCATAGTAATCAGCAAGATATTTGTTGTTTGTTAATATCTCAGCATCGTATTCTGGAATCTGATATTCTTTTATAAATCTCTCTTTTTTTGCTAATTGCAACTCAGGTAAATTGCTTTTGATTTTATCTTGCCATTCTTTGGTAATGTGAACCGTAACAAGGTCAGGTTCCGGGAAATATCTGTAGTCCTTCGATTCCTCCTTGCTTCTCATCGCCTTTGTGATAAAATTAATATCATCCCAGAGTCTTGTTTC
>CAZYWQ010000476.1:0-2754 GCA_964651675.1 uncultured Candidatus Sumerlaeota bacterium
GCAGATATTGAGAAACCTATTAAAAAAGACATCGTTACAATAGTCAAGGTTCTTGAAGGAGGTGGGATTGTTGCGATGCCTACAGATTCTGTCTATGGTCTGATTTGTGATGCGGAAAATGCTGATTCTGTAAGGAAGGTGTATCAGCTTAAACAAAGACCAGATGATAAACCGTTCCTGATACTTGTGTCGAATCAGGTAGATTTATTTAAGTATATCCAATCGTGTGACGAGAAGGTTCAAAGACTGATAAAAAAGTTTTTACCTGGACCATTAACGATGGTATTTAATAGAAAAAAAGGTATTCTCGATCACATATCTCCGGATGATTCTATTGCTATAAGGATTCCGTCGCAATCATTTTTATTGTCAGTAATTGATCTATTGGAAAAACCAGTCATAGCTCCGAGTGCAAATATTTCAGACGAACCTCCAGCGACTAATTCAAAAGTGGTTGTGGAATATTTTGACGATAAGATAGATGCTGTTTTGGATGGAGGAGACTCAATAAATACTGTTCCTTCGACAATTTTAGATGTGAGACAATTTCCCTATAGGATTCTCCGTCAGGGTGCGATTGATGTTAATGAGATTGGTTCGGTCAAAGGAATTGAAATGCGATATGTAAGGTAAATTTAATCAATCTGCATTGACATTATTGTGGATATGTTATAGTATTAATTACATATTGTCAGTTTTATCGAGAATATTCTATGTTAATAAAGTATGATGAAGTCTATTGACATAGAAAATCTTATTATATTATAAAGGATTGGATAAATTTTAAAAGGTATTTTTCGTTATGAATAATTTAAAAAGCATAACATTATGGATTTTGATATTTTTAATAGGTATAATCCTTTTTCTGATTGTAAATGATTTTAAAAGTGCTGAGAAAATCAACTTAAATCAATTTGCAGAA
Source organism: uncultured Candidatus Sumerlaeota bacterium (assembly GCA_964651675.1). Lineage (GTDB taxonomy): Bacteria > Sumerlaeota > CAZYWQ01 > CAZYWQ01 > CAZYWQ01 > CAZYWQ01. The sequence goes on from CAZYWQ010000476.1 coordinate 923, forward strand.
ATCGCTCAAAAATATGGGAAGTCCATAGAAGGTCAGGATAGAGGGAATAAGATTGTTGGTGAATACACCGATGAAAATGGAGTTAGACACGCCTTTAAATTAGGTTACCAGTCACGAAGTGGTGACGAAATTACCAAAATAATCAGAGATTATGAACTCAATATCGAAGAGACAGTAACTTCCGGGATGTGGACAAATATCCTCATTTCGATTATCATCCCACTTGCACTGATAATCGGAATATGGATGGTAATATTCAGACAGATTCAAAGTGGCGGCAATAAAGCGATATCGTTTGGAAAGGCAAAGGCAAAACTCGTTTCAGAAGGACAAACAAAAATAACATTTGCCGATGTTGCTGGTTGTGATGAGGCGAAAAATGAACTTGTGGAGGTAATTGATTTTCTCAAAGATCCTCAGAAATATCAGAAATTAGGTGGTAAAATACCGAAAGGCGTTTTATTAGTTGGACCACCTGGAACAGGGAAGACACTTCTTGCAAAAGCTGTCGCAGGTGAAGCAAATGTTCCTTTTCTTAGTATAAGTGGTTCGGATTTTGTAGAGATGTTTGTTGGTGTTGGTGCCTCGAGAGTTAGAGACCTTTTTGATCAGGCAAAAAAGCGTAAACCCTGTCTTGTTTTTATTGATGAGATCGATGCTGTTGGACGACAAAGGTTCGCAGGAATTGGTGGTGGTCATGATGAACGCGAACAAACATTAAATCAACTCTTAGTCGAAATGGATGGATTCAGTACGAATGAAGGCGTCATATTAATATCAGCAACAAACCGACCCGATGTTCTTGATGCCGCTCTTTTAAGACCTGGTAGATTCGATAGACAAATAATGGTTGATTTCCCTGATGTGGTAGGTCGGGAAAAAATCTTTGAAGTTCACTCTAAAAAAATTCCGTTAGATAAGAGTGTAAATTTCAGAATATTGTCTCAGGCAACTCCTGGCTTTTCTGGGGCTGATATTGCGAATATGGTTAATGAAGCTGCACTTCTTGCTGCGAGAAACAATAAAAAAGCGGTTTGTATGGAGGAATTCGAAGAGGCAAAAGATCGAGTTATTATGGGACCTGAGAGAAGAAGTCTTGTGATTAGTGAGAAGGAGAGGAAAAATACAGCTTATCATGAGGCAGGTCATGCTCTGGTATCGAAGAAAACACCTGAATCTGATCCTGTTCACAAGGTTTCTATTATTCCGAGAGGTAAATCTCTTGGTGCAACTTATCATTTACCTAAAGAGGAACTAAAAACTTATTCGAAAAATCGACTTCTTAATATGATAACAAATCTGATGGGTGGAAGAGCTGCTGAGGAAATTGCCTTTGGTGAATATACAAATGGAGCTGGTAATGACTTACATCGCGCTACTGAAATTGCCCATAAAATGGTTTGTGAATGGGGAATGAGCGATACTTTGGGTCCAAGAACATTCAATGAACCTAATTCAATGCCGTTTCTGGGCAGAGATATGGCTCGTTCAAAAGACTATAGCGAAAAAACAGCAGCATTAATCGATGAAGAGGTTAAAAAAATCACGGATAGCTGCTACAAGAAAGCATTTGATATTGTTCAATCAAATAGAGACAAATTGGTTAGTATCGCTGAAGCTTTAATCGAAAGAGAAACTCTAAGTGGAGAAGAAATCGATCTGATTCTTGAGGGTAAACCATTGCCACCTCTCTTTGATGATAATGCTCCTAAGAGTGGAGAGAAGTCTACGGAAAAAGACACAGAGGAACGACCTGTTAAATCAATCGATACAAGTACCGGAAAAGTTGATCTGGGATTCACACAAACTTGATTGATGGATTCCTGTAACGA
>CAZYWQ010000477.1:0-2749 GCA_964651675.1 uncultured Candidatus Sumerlaeota bacterium
GGGACAGGCTGAGCGAGAGCATTATACAATTTGAAAATAAAAAAAACGAGATTTTGTTGTAAAATTCTCGGATAATCGTAATAAATTGATATTCACACCGATTTATCACGATTATTGATTACCATACAAATCAGATAATCTCGGCATTAGATATAATGAAAAAAGGTAAGATATCTTCATTGATATTTTGAGGGTGTTAAATGAGAGTTCGAATGAAATTCCTAGTTATAACACTAGGTTTTATTTTTATGTTTTGTTTTAGCAGCTTTACGCCGCTATTCGTATATTTAGGAAATAATACGATGACTATCCCAAATTCTAATGACAACCCTGATACAAATGACGTACTAGGCGATCTAGAACAGCTCCTTAAATCAAGCTCAAACGGTGGTATCACGGAAATGGTTTATACGCGCTGGATTCAAGTTGGTGCAGTTCAGAAAAGTAACGTATATTCAGCGCATTATCAGGTTCTAGACCCACAGACAACAACAATAAATATAGGTCCTTATGGCACTGGTGATGGCGTTTTCGGCTCGTCATACACTGTTCCGAACCATAATTATGACTGGAGTTATTATCCCGGTGGTGAAGACCAATTTAATCTGGATTTTCTAACCATCATAAACCAACCACTCTACCCAAGTGCTGGGACAATAACCACCCCTGATGATCCTTTCGCTGGATATCAGGGTATAGATGTCGGAATGAAAAATTTACTGAAGAAGATCGGTGGAGTTTACGAGATTTATAAGAGTGGATCACATATAATGGACGTTTTCGCGCTCCCAAGGAGTCCTGACAACATATTAATCAATCCCATGCTTTATGAACAATATCATAAGCCAATAATAATGGACGTGGAAGTAACATGGGAAGCGTATACACTCGTGCACCAAGGGACGCAGATTGATGATGGTGGACCTATAACATTTGACCCAAATCCATACCAGCTCTATACCATTTATGTTCCTCACCTGAAACTCGATTTTGACCTTGCACAGGCATTTAATGATTTCTTTGAACAAAGAATTCGGGATGCGGGAATGAATCCTGCTACAGTTCATAATCTCAAGGATGCTTTCGAAAAAGTGATGACAGGGATAGAGAACGAAGAGAAGATCTACAAGTATTTATTCGAGGAAAAGGAACCAAGCAAATATAACTTAAAAACGCAAATACAAAATAAGGCCAAGGACTGGTTGGCGGAATGGGATGAAAATATCCCAAAATTAATTAAATATGCCGCGAAAGGAGCAAAACTATTAGGGTTAATCCCCGAAGAAACCCTTGAAAATATTGAATTGGCGCTTGATGTTTTCGAGTTCGTGAGAGATGCGTTTAAAACCTTGATGATGTACGCCGATTGGGGATCAATGGCAAAGACTCTCATTGGTTGGTTAATCACCGCAGATTTAATGGTTGCTAAAGAGAAAGCAGCTGAAGTAAAAGCAGTAACTCATGCCGCTTATCTTTCTACTTTGAATTACTTGAAATCCTCAATTTATGCAGCAATGCAAATTGCTGAAAATATTCTGCATAGCTACCAGGCGTTTGCCGTAGTTGAAAAAATTCCGGATGGAGTACCCAACTGGGCGGTTGATAACCATATTGATGATGCGGTAATTAAAGGGACCACAACTCCTACACTAAGTGAAAACGCAGAACGTTGGGGATGGACTTCTGTCTATGGGACAATGACAACTGATATAATCCAACTTGCTGATTATAACGGGGATGGTGTTAAAGATTGGAATGACCTTGGGATTTATGGATATTATTATGCACAATATGAAACTGCTAGAGAGGAGGCAATGGCTGGTGAACCAGAAGCTGAGTATCATGTAAATGATGCACTGGCCTGTCAATTAGCATCCTTAGTCTTTTATTTTAACATGTTCACCATCATCACCCTTGATAGCAAATATGATGTGGTCCCTGATTCCATATACTCTCTGGACATATTTTACACCCAAAACGACAATGATCCTCCAGATGAGCTCCGAAAGCGCGTGTTTGGCGCCTTTACAACTTTTGCTTGGGGGCACAATGACTTCATTAATCTCGAACAAACGGAGACACTCTTCCCGCTGGTGGATATCCCGCCAGGTGTAACCTTCATCGATTCTGATGGGGACGGAATAAGCGACTCAGATGAAATTTCATTCGGTTCAAACCCACTTCACCCGGATTCTGATGGTGACAACATCGACGATGGTTCTGAATACAGATATTGGAACGATCCTATATTCCAACAAACCAGCGCTGATTCAGACCAAGACCAGTTCACCGATATCGAAGAGATCTACGGATTACGAACCGATCCGACTGTCAAAGACCAAGATATTGATGGAGATGGATTAGATCTTAATGGCGAATCAGCGGCAGGAACGAGTGCAAGAGACCCGGATTCTGATGATGACTACATTATAGATGGCCTTGAAGTACATCAATTCGGAACGAGTCCAACAGATAGTGACGATGATGATGATGGGATACCCGATGGTTATGAAGTCTACCAATTCGAGACTGATCCCACCTCTTCTGATACTGATGGAGATGGGCTGGATGATGGCATGGAAATTTTAGGGTTCGATTATACCGTGCATGTCTATGATGGTCAGACCACTCACGACATTACCGTAACTTGTTATTCCGACCCGAAGAATCCGGATTCGGATAGTGATGGCTTGACTGACGGTGCCGAAGTCTATACTTACGGGACTCTTCCTGTATACTGGGATACGGA
>CAZYWQ010000478.1:0-2747 GCA_964651675.1 uncultured Candidatus Sumerlaeota bacterium
GGAATAATGTCTCCAGATCTTTATGCCTTTTATCAATCTGGACAATTAAAAGGATTACTGGCTGGTTTGATTGGTGCTGCAGAATATGAAAAGCTCCTTAATCGTCCGGGATTGGCAAATGCTGGAACAACCGTTCAGTCTTTTGAACATTTGTGTATTGTTTTGCTGATCATTATTGGCAACATTGCTTTCTTTTTACAAAAACAAAAACGGAGTAAAAGATAATGTCAGGAATCATTAGCGGTTTACTCATAACATTTTTTACACTGGCAATTATGAGTTTTCTTTATAAAGACAATCCGATTTATAAATTGGCTGAGCACATATATGTTGGAGTTGCTGCTGGATATTTGTTTGTATTAGCAGTTGTGCATACAATCAAACCGAATTTCTGGGATTGTGTCGTGCCATTATTCACTAGTGCAGCAGGTGGGCAATGGGTACGACTTGGTGCAGGTATCTTTGGCATAATGTTTTTATTGCGGCTCTATAAGAAAACTTCCTGGGCTTCAGCCTATCCACTTGCGGTTATGGTCGGAACATACGCTGCTTTACGAATGACAGGTCTCGCAAACAGTGATCTTGTGGGACAACTTCACGGCACAATAAATTGCCTTAACTTAAAAGGTATACCATTTTTTGCTTGGGATAAACCTGCTATGATTAATAATATTTTGATAGTTGTCGGTGTTGTTTGTGTTTTGAGTTACTTTTTCTTTTCGCTTGAACATAAAGGTGTGCTTAAAATTTCAGGAAAAACCGGCATCTATTTTTTAATGATAACTTTCGGTTCATCTTATGGTTATACCGTAATGGCACGAATCTCAGTGCTTATTGGTAGAGTTGCTGATCTCAATACCTACAGCACATCTGATTACGGCTATGCCACCTTTGTTAGTGCTATTATCATTATTGCTTTTCTCATCATTTCTGATGTGATTCAGAAAAGAGATCAAAAAAATATATCTGAGATGAAAATGTAAAAATGAATGCAAATAAAGACTTTAAAGATACTCTCTATTTTCACAAGAAAATCAGTATTACTGCTTCCTTAAGTAGATAATACGGATTTCTAAATTGATTTTGTAGTTAAGTGTTCTCAGTGATATATTTCTTGAGATTCCACGCTGAATTCTTTGCAAGCAAGACTAGTAAGAGATTTTTTTGCGAGAACTTAGGGGAAAAATCTTTAGTTATTTCACAGCTTATTTAACTATTTAGTAAATAACAAAGACAAAATAAATAAATTTTATTTAAAAAAAGCTTGACAAAAAATTAATAGATTTTCAAAATATTTTTAGTAAAATTATCTAGTAAAATCGAAGCTATGAATATTCGTATCCCATCTATATTAAAGATGGATACCAATTCAACAGTGGCTAAATATAAACTGAAATACTATATTTATAATGATGCCAAGACAACTATGATTCACACCTATGTTTTAAATCATGGAAGAAAAGGTATGCGAGGTCCGATTGATTCAATCTAAGACGCCTAAAGTAAATGCGTTTTATATAAAATGTACAACATGCGTAGGCTTTATAAATTTTTTATATATAATTATTTGAATATAATAGAGTTATGAACATAATTTAGTGATGCATTATTTTGTCTTATACAGAACTATATATATAGTAGTTAGACGAATGAGAAGGAGGAGTAATTATGAAAACAGAGCAACCGGTCTCTCATATTTCTCTATCAAAACAATATAAGAAATCGAAGTTCAAATTTAGGTTGTGGTATTTGACCCTCTGCTGGGCAATCTCAATATTGAGTTTTGCAAGTCTCACAATTGCAGAACCCATAATCGCTGAAAAAACAAAATTGGAGTCATCCAACCGTAAGGTCATTATTACAAATACGGGGGAAACAGTTAGTAATGTCGGTTATGTGGGTGATATGGTTCTCTACAGGATTTATTACAGCAATATCAGTAATATGGCTGTGGACATCCGCATAGTTGACAAGCTCGATGCCGCATTAAAAAACATAAACGTCAGAAATCCGGGCAAATATGATGCAACCAACCACACTGTTGCGTGGGAATTTAAAGAACTGGCTGTAGGTACAAAAGGATACGTGGAGTTCAGCGGTGTTCTGAAGCAAGCCGGAACCGTTACTAATAAGGCTCGGATCCAATTTTCGACCGTCGGTAAACTACCCACGTTCAACATAAAGAAATATCGCCCTGCAAAAAGCCGAGAAATCCTTCCTCTTATAGACCTGCCAAAGATTGACCTGACCAAACGTTCCGTCACCATCGAAACGAACACAGTGATTACAACAGTTTATGATCCACCTCGGCTGGGTTGGATCCCCTTCGAGACCGGGGCGAAAGAGGGCAGCATGCCAGCGCCGACTCTTAAAGATACCACAACAATCGGCACGATGATCAATTTCGACATACCTGGAGTTTTTGTACGGGAATATAAAAGCAAAAGAATCTCTTACCAGCGCTTCAGCATGCCCGGCCAGGCTTCGCTGACGGAGGTTGGCAAACCGGAACTACCCGTCATCGGTCAAGTGCTCGAAGTGCCACTAAGAGTTGATTTCTCAATTCAAGTTATCAAAGCTCGAGAGGTTACACTAGACCATTACCGTGTCTATCCTGCCCAGGAACCTCTACCGGACGTCAGAAAATACGATCCCCTCACTACATGGAAGCAAGAAGAGTTTGCGCTGGATAGGTCCGCTTATCTCATTGACAAGCCATATCCAGAAGCGCTTGCCACGATTCAGAC
>CAZYWQ010000479.1:0-2729 GCA_964651675.1 uncultured Candidatus Sumerlaeota bacterium
GAAATATGGCTCTAGGATAATTCTGACCTCATCACCTACAACAACACCAGTCTCAGCAACCATTTTAGGTTCCGGTAAATCCTTCATATCTTCCGTAATAGGAATAATAATCTCGGGTCTCATAACTCCAGCCCTGATCTGTGTTCTTCCACTAATCGAAGCAGCATTTCCTTCCCTCATCTTCAACAAATCAAAAGTTCTATTTGCCATTGCTATCTTTCCGAAACCTTCTGTTATAATCAAAGTCAAAGGAATATCCTCATCACCTGTAATTGCAACACCAAGCTCATAACCTAATAAAGGATATAAATCCTTCGCATTAATTCCTCCAACAATAACGCCCTTTACCGATTTATCAATTGCCTTCTTTAACGCATCATAATCAGTGAATGATCCACCAACGATAATTTTCCCTTTATGTTCATCAGTAATAATATCAGCCGTAAGCTCTTTTTCAGGAGAATCGCAAACAACAGATAATTCCCCATAAGTTTCGCCTCCAACACCCAAAATCCCCTGAATAAAAGTTGCTTCCGTTTCAATTTGCACACCCACATTCCCAACCACATCCGTAACTGTCCCATCAATATACGCCTTTAATTTAAGCAACCTCGGTGGTTTCCTCAAAATAACCTGTCCGGTAATCTTGGAAATGCTTTCAACCGTACCAGAAATAGGAGACTTAATCGTTGTTTTGAACCATTTTATCAACGGCTTATTTTGAGCGATAGGTTCATCTTTTTCAACTGACTCTTTCTCCTTTTTCAACATATAATCAAAAATATCTCCAGGCTCAATTCCCAGCATATTGACTACATTTACCGTCACCACATCGCTGGGGATATTTGTTTTTGCCACAATCGAATCTGCCTTAACAACATCACCCTTTTTCACGACAACCTCACCTGGAATAGGTAAGGTACGCGTTTTTTTTATGGCACTCTTTGATAAAACCTGTAATCCCGGTGTATATGCATGCGCCAATTTACTTACTCCTTAATGTATTTCATACCTAATCTTGTTTAGTTCTTTTTAATTACTCTTACCAATTTTACTAATACAACTTTAAATTATCATACCATTTAGACACCAAATCTTTACGATCTTTCGAATTACTCGGAAATCCAAGAGGTCTCCCTCTTGCATCAATAACAACTCCTACTAATCCTCCAGGTGCTTCATATTTTACTGTTTTTCCCTTACCTTCTCCAACATCGAAGTTTTTTGTAGGATCGATTGTCACTTCTGCCTTATCACCTACTCCTACTTTAAATAATACAACCTCACCAAAATTCAACTCACCCTTTTTGGTATTTCCATCTGGTAACTTAATCTCAAAATCCAAAGCCTTCTGTCCATACTTCCCTACTCCAACTATAGCAATGCAACTACCCAATCGTAACAAACAATCCTTTTCAAAAACCTGCATCGAAGCAACTTTATTTACACCTGCCAATACTCCCAAATGAGGCATCATAAAAATACTATCGACCGTAATCTCAGTCAAACACTCAGGTTGAAATCCATCAATAATCATCATCATCGATTGAGCTCTTCTCGGAGCATGAGACAATACTCCGCCACTTCCAACAAGAAGATGAAGGTCTCTCATTTTTATCAAAGTCTGTCCTGTCTCAAGTTGTTTGAAAGTATCCGATATAGAACGCTGCTGTTGAATACCCTTCAATCCAACCGCTAAAAGTTTATGCTGCGCAAAAGCAAGTCGTAACGCCTCACGAGCCAAAGCTTGCTCAATGATTAATTCATTTTGTGTCTGAGGAATAGTAGTAGGTCGAATCATCTTATTTTTGATTCTGTTACGCAAATCTTCTTCATCAATATCAAAAGGAATCCATCTTAATATATTATCCAATCCTGCTTCAGCTAAAACATTCGAGATAGAATAACTCATTCCCAAATTTGCACTTACTGTTCTGTTAAATATGCTCTGAAAAACACTAAAGACATCTGTTGTTGCACCACCAATATCCACGCCAATAACATTAATATTTTCCATCTTTGCTATTGTGTTAATCAGGTAACCAACAGCACCAGGAGTCGGCATTATCGGCACCTCAACCCATTGTTTTAACTTAGAATAACCAGGTGCTTGTGCCATAACATGTTCCATAAAAAGATCCTGAATTCTCTGACGAGCTGGGAACAAATTTTCACTTTCTATGGTGGGTCTAATATTATCTGTAATAATCAAAGTTGTCTTTTCACCAAGAATATCTCTGACTTCTTCCCTTGCATCAACATTACCAGCATAAATCACAGGTAATGTAAAAGTATGTCCGAGTCTTGGTTTCGGATCAGCCGCCGATATATATTCTGCCAATTCCGCAACATGAGTAATCGTGCCACCATCCGTACCACCGGATAATAATATCATATCGGGCCTTAATCCCCGAATCCGTTCGATCTTCTGATGAGGAAGTCGTCCATCATTAGAAGCTAAAACATCCATTACAATTGCTCCAGCACCTAATGCAGCACGCTGTGCACTTTCCGCTGTCATTGTCTTCACAGCACCTGCAACCAACATCTGCAATCCACCACCTGCACTCGATGTGGAGATATATATATCGACACCTTCATTATCCTGAGTAGGTCTGATAATTTTTTCGCCATCTAATATCTTTCTTCCTGACAACTCTTCCACTTCAGCTATAGCATTCAATACTCCTTTGGTAACATCATTGAATGGCTCCTCAACAGTCGTTGGA
>CAZYWQ010000480.1:0-1694 GCA_964651675.1 uncultured Candidatus Sumerlaeota bacterium
TCGGGGAGTTGGTTGTAAGCGGGAAATGGGAATCGAACCCACGACATTCAGCTTGGGAAGCTGAAATAAAGACCGAAAATACATTGTCTCTTTCAATTAATCCTGCAATAAAAAGACTTAAGGAAAACAAGCAATATTACTATACTATTCATTAGACATCATCCATAGAAAAACCATAGAAGATTTATAGGTTTTGGCCACGCCGGGCACCTAGCGAAATAGCGCCTTTGATTTTTTCTTTAAATTAGCATCGATCGAATAAAGTTTAATCATTTATTCTTTGCACAATCTACGTACGGGGTGTATTAAAAAAATGTAAAGCAAGACACTACACTTAAAGGATAGACTGATGTTGAAAATACCATCAGGCGAAAAGTTACGTCGGAAATGCAGACAAAAGGGAATTCCCACTTACATGTCTAAAAACATACTCAGAACTGAAGAAGAACTTCGACGGGATTATCAAAACTTCCTAAAGCTAAGGCGAGAGTCGTATAAGTGGATTATTCCTCTTATTGCAGCAATAGGTGCTCTGCTTGCGGGTATAGGTACTTTAATCTATGCTTTACAGAACTAAAATTCAGGGTGATTACATCATATGTATTTATCAAAGGAATGGGTTCTTCGTTTCCTGAAATGGGACGCAACGTCGCATAGCATGGTAGACTGTCAGAAAACTTCGTTTCGATGATCTCTTATTTTGAGTTTTTCTATCACCTATTGTCTGATCTTCATCCCCGGTCCCTTCTAAGCTACAACATTTTTTCCCATCAATTTTAGATTTCAATCTATAACATTATTCGCATTATGGAAGACCTCATTTTTCGTTAACCCGCACTCCTTGCGAATAGTTTATACTGTTTTTCATCACTGTTGAATTTAATTCCAACACTTTTTGAGGAATTTCTCAAAGCTTTATATCGCATTAGCATATATTTCGATTATTATGAGATACTCGGTGATTGAGATCAATGGGGAAGCACACTGTAAGCAACTGGGCGCACGAACCTTGTCGGCAACATAAAAGGGACTTTATATTTCCTTTTTTATTTTAAAGAAAAAAACCAATTGCTGGTCATTTAAGGCAATGTCTTTACAAAAGTTTTCGGGGAAAAATGGGGGGAGGGGGGGAGGAAAAAATTCTTTAAAGGACCCGTCATCCATGACGGGTCAAGCTACATTTATTTATGATTTCACTTATGGAAACAGGACGTTTCCATAAGGATGATCGGTTTGGTTATCATTGAGATAACCTGTAAAATAAGGCTATTTTACAATAGGCAGTATTAGGGCTTTCATTTTAGAACCTGCGATGTGATTATTGGCCCCCAATTAACATACGATTCTTCTGTCTTAAGTGAATAGTGTTTCAGATGTAGAGCCTCACAAAGTTGATCCAACAATTTAGGTTTGTTCTTATTCGTAAATCCCTGCTGAACGGTCTCTTGCAATTGTACAAACAATGAAATTACAGTTTTTGTTTCAATATACTTGCATTTCTGAAGTAAAAAAGGTAATTTACAAGTAAATTAGAAGTAAAAAAGGCTAATACACTGCATTTTTGACGTATAGTATTCTTTTTTTTGATGGATAGACTGCAATAATGAAGTTTTTTAGAGTACTGTACTTCATATTCGCAGTTCACTTAGTAGGTACGTAAATGAGATGATCGACGATTTCGTACAATGGCTGGA
>CAZYWQ010000480.1:1704-2726 GCA_964651675.1 uncultured Candidatus Sumerlaeota bacterium
AGACGGAGATGAGATTGATGCCGCATCTTTGCTCAAAAAGTGTTCTCTTGAAACAATCTATGTAGATACATTATTTGAGCTTGGCGGGGATCGGTGCTACGATATGTTTGATGTGAATATTGCTGCTCCCCGCAAAATACACAAAGAACTTGCCGACTACCTTGCCCCTCAAGTGGAACAGATCGAATCAGCAATTCGAGAATGTGCGCAAGCAGACAACGTCTATGTTCGTGACATTCATTGGGTTGCATTAACTGGAAGGTCACGGAAAACCGTTACCGACGAGGAAATGGCCGAACGACTATCTGAAGTTGACTCATACCATGTGCAACATGCTTGGAAAAAAGCGCTGACTCGCAAGGATAAAGACCCAGAGGGTGCAATCACTGCTGCGCGCGCATTAATGGAGGCAGTATGTAAGCACATACTCGATAACTCGGGGACGTCTTATTCTCCAAGCATCAAACTCCCCAACCTTTACCATCTTACCGCCGAACAGCTGTCGCTAGCGCCGAGCCAAAAGACAGAAAAAATCTTCCGCCAGATCTTCGGTAACTGTCAAGCTGTGGTCAACGCACTCGGATCAATTAGAAACGAGCTAGGGGATGCTCATGGGAAGGCAGGTTCCGACGCGGCGCCAACACCTCTTCATGCCGAGCTGGCAGTGAACTTAGCAGGGTCAATCGCTACGTTTTTAATGTCGACTTGGGAGAAGTCGCAGAAAGCCTCCAGTGATTTGAATGTAGATAAGAGCTCAAAATAAAGTTGGTGCTTCGGCACCTAACAAATAAATTCAGCGGATGCAAAAAAACCACGCCGCTGATTAAAACGTTATGCATGCTTCACGGGAGACTGACATGCTTGTAAAAGGCAATGATCATGAATGAGCACGGTAATCGACAGGAACTGCCATACTATTGACGGACATGGAAGAACCGTCTCAAGCAGTTCGCAACTGAGCGAGACCATATCTACGACCTACTTGGCAAGAAGCAAGCATATAGTAGCGGTGTGTACAGAGA
>CAZYWQ010000481.1:0-2025 GCA_964651675.1 uncultured Candidatus Sumerlaeota bacterium
TTCCATTCGCCCACAATTCATTACTCTTTATAAAATTGGACTCATAACCATTATTATCATCTTATCATTTCTGGCAACTTTTCTGCCAATGTATCTGGGATTGAAGAATTGGAGAAGGTTGGAATTTTAGTCGTTATTTAAAAATATTTATTGATTTGATTATTAATATTTAGCTATCCGTTTACCAAGTTCATAGGCTTCAAGTAACTTATCTTTTTTTTCCATAATGTCTCCTTTTTTACTAACTCCCGGAGCAATAACTTGATCAATTAAATTCATTTGTAAGTATCCAAAACTCTTTTCAAAAAACTGAATCAATGGCAAGGCTGTTTCATAATTCTCTTCTTCGAAAGGAATTGCTATTGCAACAGGCTTTCCACTTATCTTTACTCTATTCTCTGAGCAATTGAAGTATACAAACCTGTCTATGAATGCCTTCATTAAGGCTGTTGGTCCATACCAATAGACAGGTGTTCCAAAAATAATTGCATCACTTTCGATAATTTGAGGATAAATATTGTTCATATCATCTTTCTTACTACACTCTTTTCCTTTCCAACAAATATGACATCCATCACATTCGGAAATATTTAAATCACCAAGTAAAAGAGTATTCGTCTGAGCGCCTTCCTTCATAGCACCTTTTAAAATCCTGGAAACTAAGATGTGTGTATTCCCATCTTTTCGTGGACTTCCCACAATCCCTAATATTTTTTTCATAAATTGATCTCCATTTCCCCACAGTGATTGGGTTATTCGGTATAGACTAATTAAGTAGAATTGAGTTAAAGAGATGTGACTAATTTTTTTGCTCTGAAAGATAAAAATGGTACATTGTGCATCTTCGCTTCAGAAACTCCGTTTTTGATAAATATCTCCCTGAATCCAATACAACTTAATAGATATTTTAGCGCAGGTTCATTATAAAACCAAAAATGATCATATATTTCATAATCTCCTTTTAATCCTTCTGAATAAGGTACTTCACCATATAGAATACCATTCGGTGCAAGAATCCTATAGACTTCTTTAAGGATTGGAACAGGATCGTATAGATGTTCAAGTATATGAATCAAAGAAACCAGTCCAAAATGATCTGATGAATAATTCGCTTCTAATAAATTACCACATCGAATATTCTCAATCTGTAAATTCTTTTTACAATACTCCACAGCCCACTCCGATTGTTCGATCCCTTCAACTTCCATATCGAAAAATTGCATCATTTTCAGCATCATTCCGACTCCGCATCCAACATCCAGGAATCTATTGTTGGGCGGTTTGAAATTATGTGCATCTACACCCCACATACAGACTGCACGGCACATTAGATAAGGAAATCGCTCTTCAAAGATATCTTTTTTAAGATGTGTGGTTTCAGTAAAATATTTTTCGTCATAGCTTGTTTTTCGATCTTCGAGTTTTGGTCTATCAACATCAAATGCTATCTGACATTTCTTACATCTGACAATCCGCCTTGATGTTTTTTTTGTCGGAACTGTCTGCTTATGTTCGCACAAATCTTTTATTGTTAATTTGTCATAATCAATATTAATCTTCTTTGGCTTATTGATTAGATTGAAATTTATTCTAAAAAGATTATTGTGTATTTCTTTTATAAGCTGAAACATAATTAATATTGTTTTCTCTCAATCTTTTATTGTAAATAATATTAAAGACTATTCAGTAGTAAATAATCAAATTAAAATTTTGTATAAGATTACTCTTTAATTTTATCTTCTGGCTCCATAACTTCTTCTATTCTGACATTATCGAAACAATATTCACCGGGGGGCCAATACGCATAGAGCATAATCCGAATTTTCTCGACTGTTGGTGTTTTCTTTGTTGGATGAAACACCTTTGAAAATGTATGCCACTCATTATCACCACTTCTGCAGGAAATATAGGTATTATAAATTTCTCTAAGTTGACCATTCACCATACCATAACCTTTGACGAAAACTTTCTTAAAAAAAGTTTTTGTTGTATCTTCTCTAAAATGTATCCTCCAATTTTTACTTA
>CAZYWQ010000481.1:2035-2722 GCA_964651675.1 uncultured Candidatus Sumerlaeota bacterium
TTTGTTGTATTGCCTTTTGCATTAACTGTTATCTTATAAGTCGCATCTTTCTTGATTGGAATGTAATCACTATAAAAACTAACTCCTTCCGATCCACCTATTGTATTGAATTTCTCACCGGTGGTTGGTGTTTTTGCTTTTGGAGTTGCAGTTGGATTCTCTGATAGTGTTTTCCGCCATTTCTTAACCTCTGATGAATAAACATCAGTGTCTATTCTGATTATTTTTTTATGCACATCATCAGCAGATTCATAAAAAGTGGTGAGATTATCAACTTTATCCCATCCGGTAGGGGAGTCATCACCCTTTTCGAAATCACCATTCGGCACAATGTTCTGGATTGCGTCTTTTTCTTCATCATTGTCACCCCGAATGGGTGGTGTAATATAAAATGAAATAATGAAACACAATAAAATTAGAAAAATAGAAAGAGTTATTGAATTTCGTTTCATTAATTCTGACTTTCCAATTTAATTTCAGCTAATAATCAGGTATTTATAAGACTTCTGCAAGAGGAAAATAATACAAAATATTCCATCAATGGGAGTCTTATGTCTCATAACTGATGATAAATCAATGAATTATAAAATAGTAAAAAATTTCACACTTTTTGCTAAAGTTTTTCTCAAGATTGACGATACATACTGAAAGAAAAGGGATGAGTGTATTTAAAAATCAATAATGGAA
>CAZYWQ010000482.1:0-2700 GCA_964651675.1 uncultured Candidatus Sumerlaeota bacterium
CTCCTAGAATTTGAATTTTATTAGGAAAAGCGTTTTTAATCTCATGGCTTAAATCTTTTATATATTTATAGCTTGTGGCAACCATTCCACTGTATCCAATATATTTTGGATTTATTTGTTTTATTTTTCTTATAACCTCTTTATTTGTAATCCCTACAGTATCAACGTTTAATATTTTTGGATTGTATCCGTTTTGTCTCATAACGCTTGCTATATAAAGAGCACCAAGGGGATACCATATTGTATTACTGGCAAACGCCGGTGGAATTATTATCAATAAATCTGTTTTTTCTTTATTTCTGAGCATAATAATATTAAAAATTAATGTCGTCGATTTGAATAATTTTTACATTCATATAACTCTTTATAAAAACTTCTTATTACATTTTTTTGAGAGGTTTATTCAGAGATACGTATGGGGAAGTATAAAAATAAGACTTTCTATAAATTTTTCTTTCTATAAATATTCAACTCAACCCTATATTCTTCACTTATTTCTTGAAAGGCTTTTAATTCTTTGGGGCTTAAAGGAATACCTTCCTTGTTCCTTTTAGCTTTGGCCTTTTTTTCAGGGTCACCCGCTACTTGAACAGGAACATTTTTATCCAAACAAGGCTCATTTCTTAGTTCATTCATCAGCTCTGAAAGCCTCTTTTTAAAAATTTCTTTATCCTGAAAGCAGTCAATTCTAATTGCTGATATAAAATGACCTAAAAAACGCTTCTGGTTCATTGGTGCCTCAAACATCTTTGGTATATTTGGGCCGTATGGCATTCCGGTCAGCAGGCTGCATAGAATCTCTACCATCATACTTAATCCGTATCCTTTATATCCACCTACAGGTAAAAGCATCGTTATTTCATCTGAATCAGTCGTTTCAATTCCCTCCTTATTGGTTCCAACGCCAGCTGGAGCATTTACTCCTTCATCTTTCCATTTTTTAATTTGGTTGAAGGTCACTATGCTTGTAGACATATCCAAACAAAAAGGTTCTTCATCCTGGCAAGGTGCGGTAAAGCATATCGGACTATTCCCTAAAAAAGGTCTTTTACCTGCATAAGTTTTTATAAGAGAATCTGTATTTGTAAAGCTCATCCCGATCATATCTTGTTTTGCTATCTCCAGTGCATAATACGCCGCTGCACCGAAATGGCTGGAATTGTACACGGCAACATGTCCACTTCCAGATTCATTAGCCAGTTCAATCGCTTTTTTAGTTGCTTCCATGCATGCTGCATGTCCAAAAGTATGGTCAGCATCAAATAATCCAGTTGATGAAGAAGTCTTTTTAAAGGTGTAGTTCGGGTTAGGATTAATACGCCCTTTTTTTAATCCTTCTAAGTAATGAGGAAACAATCTCAAGCCGTGGCTGTCAACACCTCTAATAGATGTTTGGACAAGACCTTCGGCAATATATTTTGCCACATCTTTACGCAGTTTTTCCTGTAAAAAAACATCTATAATAAACTGTTTTATTGTTTCAGCCTTGATTGTAGCCTGATACATGATAACTATAATCTTTTAATATTAATCCACTGACCATTATTTTTCAGGCTTTTGTTTACCGCTTCTAAAACAGCTGTTGGAACAATCGACTGCTTAAATGTCGGTCTTATTCCCTCTAAGTTATCAATGTTTAGCATCCCTTTTTCAATCTGAACAACATCATCCAAAAATTGATGAATGCTCTTTATTCCGTATCCTTGATATGAAACGTTTTCAGTTGTTCCATAAGCCGAACTAAAATAGGGGTTAGGTTCTACAAAACCACTGTCGTCAGTAACAATAGTTATTCCTCGTCTTTTTTGATCTGACTCAAACCTTCCCTTTGTGCCTATGACTTTTATTCTCTGGTCTGACATTGCAGAGGTCTTTTCAGGATCGATCCAGTTCGTCGAAACAATAGAACAAAATTTCTTGCCAGAATTTATCTTCCATTCTGTCATAGCTTGAATAGAATCGAATGTATTAATTCCTTTTGAGCTTAACCATCCTTTCTGGCCAATTGCCATAGTTCTTTTAGGAATGGCTTTAGTAGCAAAATATATGATATCAATATAGTGTATTCCAAGATATTGGAAAATATTTGTCTTCTCAACCCATTTTATGAACTGTTTTGAGGGTATACTCTTTCTTTGGCTAAACTCCACAAGAAAGTATAGGGGATCACCTATTCGGCCTTTTTCAATTGTATCTTTTAATTTTAGATTGGCATGATCATATCTTTTATGAAACTCAACAGCACAATAAACTTTTTTCTTTTTTTGCAGAGCAATTAGTTCTTTTGCTTCTTTAACTTTAGGGACGAGAGGCTTTACAACCAACGTATGCAATCCATATTCAATTGTGTCGCCTGCGATTTTCCTATGTAAATTGTCAGGCACAGCAACTATTGCGCATGCTGGCTTTGGAATTTTTCGAATAGCTTCTTTGTAGCTTTCAAGATTTTCCCGCTTATTCTCTGGATAGAATTTAATGGGTAATTTAATATTCATTCTTTTTTGAAGCTTGTTAATTTTCTTTTTCGCAATATTTATCCCCTCTGAGCTTCTTCCTACAAGATATACTTCAACCTGATTACTCTTTTTCATCCATTCACAAACAGCAGGCATAATCGTTCCGTATTCTTTAGTTTCCCTACCGCAGACATACATTCCTGAACCGATTACAACAATATTTAACTTTTTCATACTATTCATC
>CAZYWQ010000483.1:0-2689 GCA_964651675.1 uncultured Candidatus Sumerlaeota bacterium
GTTTCTCCCCATGGCACATCAGGCAATAAGGCTAATTTCTCAACCATTTTTGTTCTCCCCGAAGAGTTTTCTATACAGTTAATAAAAAATTATTATCAAGACGAATATGTTCGGAGCAGACTAATTTATAATTCAAATAGAATAAATATCAATGAAAAAATTCTGATACAAGATGTGTTTTAGAAAGTTACAAGATATTATAGTCGATTGTTAGGCTTATCTTTGTTGTTTGGCGAAAGAGTTAAAAATTATGAAGGGACAGATATGTAATGTTAGGATTTTATCATTATGACTCAGTGTCCTCCGTGGATTTGAAAAATTAGTATCGACTAACATACAAAGATTACTGTTTTTCATTAAATTACTCTTGACAATCGATAATTTATTGGAATAGTAGATATCAATTTAATTGAATGAAAGGAGTAATTTGTCATGAGTCATAACAAAATTCTTCGACCCCTGGAGAAGGCATTCAGGATTTACGCCGTACTTACCTTGATCCTAGTCCTTTTCCAGCTTGTCGGTCTCATGATGTATCTTATAAAGGTATGGCCACATCTGTTTACAGCTCCTTCCTCAGGAGTACCGATGTCAGGCACACTCACGTTTATTGTATGTTTGGCTGTAGTGGCTGGTTTTTTCCGTTCCTTTTTGTGGATTCGCATCTACTGGAATGGCGCCAGAGTCTTCTCTCTTCTCACTACCGAGAACGAACCATCAGGCATGGCTGAACGAATCACTTCGTTGCTGGCGTCCTTAACGCGACTCCTGATTGCGAGTTGCATTATGGATGTGTTGTTCCTGCCAGCCTACTTCCTATCTGATGTGTTAGTTCCATTTTCCATATCCGGGTGGCGATTCGGTGTAGTGGAAGTAGCTCGTATTATTTTCCCGCAAGCTTTCGGTTTTGCTGCCCTCATCCTAGCATTTCTGACCAGTCGGTACTCGCTGCTCCTGAAAGAACGCAGTCAAATGAAAAAAGAGATCGAACTGACGATTTAAGGAGGTTCCTGGCATGGCAATCATTATCAATCTAGATGTGCAAATGGCAAAACGCAAAGTGAAGCTTAATGATCTCTCGGATCTGGTTGGCATTTCTGTGCAGAATCTGTCGATTTTAAAGACAGGTAAGGCTAGGGCTATTCGATTCTCAACGCTGGACAAACTTTGCAGTGCCCTGGACTGTACCCCGGGTGATATTCTGGAATATCGACCATCGGAGTGACCAGTTTAGTAAATAAAAGATATTATAAAAATAAAATGGAGGCAAGGGGGATTGAACCCCTGACCCTCAGACTGCCAGCCTGATGCTCTCCCAGCTGAGCTATGCCCCCACTTTTAAATTCGCTTTTAAACTATTCTATTGCGTTCTTCTCTGTCAAGCATTTTAGTAAAGTATAAATCTACTTTCTGTAGGGACAGAGCCGTAGGCTGCCTGTGGCAACATCGTTCTGTCCATATAAAAGGTATCAACCTTTATCAGATGACAATAAATATAGATAATTTAAAAGCCCTAAGGGACACACGGATGCTTTTTAACTTTGCCGTGGCAAATTTCAATTTGTTCTTTCGAACATTCCTTAGGATTGCCTTTTAAGTTTTTGGTTTTTTGGCATTCTTTTTTCTTTTCAGGCATTGTGATTTCCTCTCTTTATAAGTAAGTTGTTTTAATGTTCTTTCAATTGCCTTTTTCATTTCCTTTATCTTTTTTTGATTTAGGGAATAGTGAATGGTGTATCCTTTTCGCACGTCAATTACTAAACCAGAACTTTTGAGTGTTCTCAGGTGTTGCGAGACTACTGGCTGAGATAATTTCAGGTTTTCTGCTATAATGTAGACACACTTTGGTCCTGTTCGAAGGAAGTTGATAATCCTCAGTCGAGTGTCCACAGAAAACATCTTGAATATTTCGGCAGTCTTTTTCATAATTTTTATATAAGTCTATCATTATATACTTATATACTTTATGTCAAGCATTTTTTGTAATTTTTTTATAGATAATTTTCCTATGATTTGGGGGAGAGAAACTGTAGAAGTTTGAAATACATAATTTGAATGATTAAAAATCGTTTTCGGCGTTTCTAAGTGATTCTATTTAAAAACTGCATACTTTACGACAACTTCAGCAAGCACTATAGATACAATCGACATCAGTTTAATGAGAATATTGAGAGATGGACCTGATGTATCTTTAAATGGGTCTCCAACAGTATCACCAATGACACTTGCTTTATGTTCATCCGACCCCTTAGAACCAGTTTTTTCGATGGATTTCTTTGCATTGTCCCAACAGGCACCTGAGTTTGCCATCATAATTGCTAATATGAAGCCACTTGATATGGTTCCTGCTAACAGCGCAAGAGTCATTTCTACTCCACCGAAGAATCCAACAAGTAAGGGGATTAAAATAGCAAGTAATGAGGGATCCATCATTTCTTTTTGAGCCTCTGTGGTGCTAATTGTAACACATTGTGCATAGTCGGGTTTCTCCGTCCCCTCCATAATTCCCTTTCTCTCTCTAAACTGTCTTCTAACCTCTTCGACTATTTTCCCTGCCGCTCTTCCCACTGCAGACATTGTAAATGCAGAAAATATATAAGGTACACAAGCACCGATAAATAGTCCACAAATAATTTTTGGGTTCATTAATGTTATATCTATTTTTGATATATCGCCTAATATTCTTTGT
>CAZYWQ010000484.1:0-2678 GCA_964651675.1 uncultured Candidatus Sumerlaeota bacterium
GGTGGAGCCCAATAGATATCATTCGTTCCTGGTGAAACAGTATTAAGGTAATTGATTCGTTGTCCATCATCATAGTAGACATCCTGATAGGGACCTTTCATTTCAGCGTAAATAGCTGTGTTGGCTGTTCCGGAATAACTAACGGAATAGTCACCTGTTTCGGATGTTGTGTCTGTATCTCCATTAGCGTAAATTTCGACATCATCTAAATACCATCCGCAGAAAGTATATGTATCATCAGTAGGTCCTAAACCCCATCGAATGTAGACAGTTGATTGTCCATCTGCGTATGACGATATATCGTAAATAGCCCGTCTCCATTTATCGCTAAAGACACTAACGGAAATAATATTTTGCCATATAGTTGTCCAATTTGATCCGTCATTGGATATTTCAATAGTAGCTGCATCTGCTTCTCGGTATTGTATTCCTAACCAATACCAGAAACTTAGATGAGTACCTGTTAATCCTGCGCAGTTGATTGCTGTTGTTGTGAGATAGTCTGTGGAACTTAGATTATTTGAATAACCACCATTTAGATTATATGCATAGACATTGGAGCCTGTATAACCAGAGGAAGGTGCAGAATCACCGACATTTCCTCCTGTTCCATCGGGTGTTCCATAAATCCAGGAGCCTTCTATTGTCCAACCAGGATCACTATTCATATCCCAACTATATGTGGGTGTCGGATCAAAGGTATGAATATCCTGATTCTTGAGATCTACAGTGACTGGTGTGTCGTCATAATAACTCGGTAGGATATCTGCTGAGACATTTCCTGAGACTGTTCCGAAACGATAATTGTTATACCTGACATATTCGGCTGCTTTGTTTGCATCAATTACGACAATCCAATCGCCTAATGGATCAGTGAGGTGTATTTTTTGCAAATAGCATAGACAGAATGGTTCACTTGAGCTTGAAGGCATAGGAAATATGACTTTTTCACTGCTTAAGAGAGTATATTCTGTTAATTTGTTGTTTTCGGTATCACCCGAGATTTTTTGAGCTGCTAAATAGGCTGTGTTTTCGGGTGATATTCTTGCTTCTCGTTGGTATCTGATATTGGGGAAACAGTTGGATGTAAGCAAGACTAAATCACCATATTTATTCAGGTTCATTTTGAGGGTTGCATTATAAACGGGAAGGTTATCATAGGTTTGTTGAAATGTGATGTATGTTCGCTCACCACTTTTTTGGAGTTTGATTAATTTCAGATCATTGGAAATAACACCAAGAAGTTCTTTGTTTTCGTCGATAAAATTTCTTGCCCAGGTTTCAATGGATTTATCCGATGAATATATACTTAATCCGGTGTTAATGCTGTATCCTGATATACGCATTGCTGTGCCTGAGTCCGAACTCCTGCGTATGTTCCATTTGTTACCATACTTTTCTGTAAACTTGCTCCAGGATGATTCTCGCTCTTTAATGCTCTTTGCTGGAGCGGTGGGTTTCATTGCAAATGATGTCTTTGCCTGTTTGTAAGTGGAGACTTTTGTTTCATTCTTGTCTGTTGGTCCAAAAGCCATACAGAAGAAACATAAGATGGATAGAATGATTAGAAATCCAGTAGTGCATAGCTTTTTGGATTGAGTGGTTGATAATAGTTTTTTAGAATACATAGTACTTCTTTTTCCTCCTATAAATAAATTATTTTATTCAAATTTTTGTGTTTTAGATTAATAATGCTGGAAACAATTTAGTCAAGTTAAAATTGAGGAGTTTATCTGAAGTTTATGCTAAATCTTATCGTTTTTGTTGTCTTCTCTTTTTTTAATCAGGTTTTTATATTTTTTTTTCAGGCTTTTCTGAGATAAGGGTTGATATATTTTTCTTCTGAGAAATTTAAAGAATCGAAAGAGAAAAGGCGCATTGTTTATAATTTCTTTTTCTTCTTCTGTTAATGATTCTGGGAAAAAGTAATTCTTCATTTTTATGAGGGAGAAGTTATCCTTTTTCACCATCGTTTTGAAGAACCATTTTTTTATGAAGGAACTTTTTTCATTTTTGTAGAATGCTGTGGCAAAATCTATGAAGTAGGGTTTATTGTCATTGTCCAATAGTATATTTTTTCTCCTGATGTCTCCGTGAACAATGCCTCGTGAGTGGATTTCATCGAGAATCTTTTTTAAGGAGTCGAATATTGCTGGTGAGATTGTATGTTTGTCTATTTTGTGAGGTAATCGATGCACTTCAATATACTGCATTACAAATCCGTATTCGTCGATTTGTTTGTATATCTTGGGTATACCTTCGATTCCTTTTAGTCTTTGGTACTTTCGATATTCTCTGTTGATGATGTATTTTCCGAATAGGACTTTTACAATGGAATTTCTTTTGAAGTAGTCTTTTAGTATATACTTTTGACCATTGATTTCTAAGAGGTATATATGAGGTTGAATTGTGGAGCGTGCTTTGTGGAGTTTTTTTATGGTAAAATTCCGAATATTTTCTCGTGTTAGGTCGTTAACTTCCATATTAGTTACTCTGATTTGATAAAATGAGAATTAAATCTATCAGGTATATGATGATTGTGGTTTTGTCACATAATATCGTTTAGAACATCTAAATTAGGTTCAAGCTTTTCTCTCAAATTTTGTATAATGGAATTTTTTTCCTCATCTATTTTGATGTTATCGGGGATTTTTGTTGATAATATCTGAACCCAGTAG
>CAZYWQ010000485.1:0-2676 GCA_964651675.1 uncultured Candidatus Sumerlaeota bacterium
AGAATCTTTATCTGTTAAGGCAAATTGATAGTAAGTTTGGATTTGAAGGAATAATCGGCGAAACAAAGGAGATGTTGGAGGTTATCAATAAGGTCAAACAGCTTGCTCCGACAAAAGTGACAATATTAATCACTGGTGAGAGTGGAACAGGTAAGGAAATAATCGCAAAGGCGATTCATTTTAATAGCGATAGGTCGAATCGACCTTTTATTCCGGTACATTGTGCAGCATTGCCTGGTGGAATTTTGGAGAGTGAATTGTTTGGACATGAAAGGGGCGCATTTACGGGAGCTATTTCTTCTCGGAAAGGGCGATTTGAACTGGCGCATAGAGGAAGTTTATTTTTAGATGAGGTCGGTGACATTCCATTAGAGATGCAGGTGAAATTGTTAAGGGTAATCGAAACGAAAGAGTTTCTTAAAGTAGGTGGTGTTCAACCGATTAATGTTGATGTGAGACTCATTGCCGCTACTAATAAGGATTTGCAAGAGGAGATAAAGGATGGAAGATTCAGAGATGATTTGTATTATAGATTAAAGGTGGCTGAGATACATTTACCTCCTTTGAGAAGAAGAAAGATTGATATTCCGAAGCTTGTTAAGAATTTTATTGAGGAAGCATCTAAGGAACATAATAAAAAGATTGATTCGATTACGAAAGATGCGATGAGTGCCTTAATGAATTATAGTTGGCCCGGTAATGTGAGAGAGCTGAAGAATACTATCGAAAATATTGTAATTTTTTCGACTTCGGAAAATGTCGATATTAACAACTTACCTGATACAATCCGCAATTTTGAAAGACAGGAAAGCAAAATTAATTTTAAGGTTGGTATGACACTTGATCAGATTGAATTGGAAGCGATTCAACAAACACTTTTTAGTGTCGATGGTAATAGGACAAAAGCGGCTGAGATTCTTGGGATTAGTCGGAGAACTCTTCATAGAAAACTCAATGAATATGGTATCGATTGAATTATTCTTCAATATCCTCGTGTCAAAAACTCTCTGATATGTAATAACTATGATTCAATAGTGACATTTTGTCTTACCACAATGTTTTATCTTCTAATCACTATTTGTTGAGAAAAGTATAATCTATTGATAACACATCAGTTAGCCTGTCTATAAACCCCTTAAATCCTACTGGCATTTAAATTGCATTTTGATTAATATTCAAGTTTATCCAATTTTTAAGGAGGTTGGTTATGAGTATGACCCGAATAACAAAAAATGGAATGAAGTTGTTACTTTTAGTTGGAACTCTGATATTTTTATTCAGTTTTAGTTCCTTTGGTTCTGTTCCTATGGATTCAGATACTTATTCTCGCATATATAAAGAGGTTGCACCGAGTGTAGTGGAGATTTCAGCTACTGTAAAAGTCGCTAATCCATTTTATAGATTTGACAATGATCCTTTTTACAAGTTTTTCTTTGATCAAAATTCTGAAAGGCAATTTCAAAAGAAGGAACTTGAGGTTCCTTACTTAGGTTCTGGAGTTATTATAAAGGTGGATGGTGATTATTATGTGGTTACAAATAACCATGTGGCAAAGGATATTAACAAAGATCAGATTAAGATTAGTGTTAATGAAGATCTGGTGCTTGAGCAAGATGATATTGAGTATATCCGTGGGGATAAGTTGACGGATGTGGCTATTATTAAACTAAAAGCTAAGGATTTACCTTATGCTGAACTCGGAGATTCTGATTCTCTGGATATTGGGAATATCGTGCTTGCCATAGGTAATCCTTTGGGTTTGACGAGGACATTATCGGTTGGTGTTGTTAGTGCAATTCATAGACAGGCATATATAGTGGATATCGAAGATTTGATTCAAACGGATGCGATGATTAATCCGGGTAATAGTGGTGGTGCTCTTATTAACCTTGATGGAAAGGTAATTGGGATCAATATGGCGATAGCTACAAATACCGGTAGATGGCAGGGTGTTGGATTTGCTATTCCGAGTAATCTTGTTAAGAAGGTTATCGTACCTTTGATTGAGAAAGGTGCCGTTTCGAGGGGTTTCATTGGTGTTGAGATTATGAATATTCCCAAAGAGCAAATTGATTGGTTAAAGGATAATTTCAAGTTTGATAAAGATAAAGGTGTAATCATTGCAAAAGTTACGAGAGATTTACCAGCAGACAAAGCAGGATTGCAAAGAAATGATATTATATTGGAGATCGATGGGAAGAAGATGGATGAGACGAAAGATGTTGTTAATCATATAACAAGTGTTGAACCTGGTAATAGTATAAATGTTAAGGTTTTTAGAAAGGGTAAATTAGAGGATTTTAAATTGACGGTAGCAGACAGAAGTGAACATACGGAAGAAGAGGAAGAAACAGTATTTGAAACGATAGAAGGCGATATATTAGGAATGAAGTTAGAGAGTTTATCACAAGCGGAAAAAGAACAACTGAAGATGGAAACTGATGCGGGTGTTAAAGTGGTTGATGTCAAAAGTGGTTCTCCAGCTTATAATGCAGGCATCAGGGAAGGTGATATAATCACGGAAGTGAATCTGGAGCCTGTAAAATCGGTGAGTGATGTGGAAAAACAATTAGAGAAAACACCTAAGGGTAAAGATAACGCTTTTAGTATTTTCCGAAATGGGCGTATACTTTTTGTGCCTATTTCTTCAGAGTAATTTGTAGTGATAATGGAGCC
>CAZYWQ010000486.1:0-2665 GCA_964651675.1 uncultured Candidatus Sumerlaeota bacterium
CCGTATTTGTGTGAGATGTCGAATATTCGGGAGCATTGTTCCTGGGTGCATAATGAGAAGGAGAAGGCAACTGAGAAGGCGATCGATTTAGTGAAGATGATGGTTCAAAAGGTTATGCGAAATTCGAAGTTGTTTCCAATAAAGGTACCTGTGGAAAAGACGGCATTGGTTATTGGTGGTGGAATTGCAGGTATTCAGGCTGCGATTGATATTGCGAATGGTGGGCATAAGGTGATTCTTGTCGAGAAGGAACCGTCTATTGGCGGTCATATGTCTCAACTCTCCGAGACTTTTCCTACGCTTGATTGCTCTCAATGTATTCTTACTCCTAAAATGGTTGAGTGTTTTAAACATCCTAATGTTACTGTTTATACTTATTCTGAAGTTGAGGATGTAGATGGTTTTGTCGGAAATTTTCAGGTTAAGATAAAACAGAAAGCGAAGTATGTTAATCATAAGACCTGCACTGGATGCGGTGATTGTTGGAATAAATGTCCTCAAAAAAATATTCCGAATTCGTTCGAGGTGAATCTGGGTAATAGAACTGCGATTTATGTTCCGTTTCCTCAGGCTGTTCCGAATAAACCTGTGATTGATAAGGAGCATTGCATTAAGCTTATGAAAGATAAATGTGGGGTTTGTGAAAAGATATGTCCGACTGGTGCAATAAATTTTCAGGATAAGGATGAGATAATTGAGGTGAAAGTTGGTGCGATAGTTGTTGCCACTGGCTATAGCTTATATTCGATAGGAAAGCACGGTGATGAGGATATTCTGAGGGGTTATGGTGAATATGGATATGATGATTATCCTGATGTGATAGATGGATTGCAATTCGAGAGATTGGCGAGTGCATCGGGTCCGACAGGTGGTGAAATCAGAAGAATTTCCGATGGGAAAGAACCAAAGACGATTGTTTTTATCAAATGTGTTGGTTCAAGAGATAATGCTAAAGGCATTCCTTATTGCTCGAAGATATGCTGTATGTATACTGCGAAACATGCTATGTTGTATAAACATAAAGTTCACGATGGAAGGGCTTATGTGTTTTATATGGACATTAGGTCTAATGGAAAAGACTATGATGAGTTTGTCAGAAGGGCAATCGAGGAAGATGGTGTAATGTATATCAGAGGTCGGGTATCAAGAATTTATGACGAAGATGGAAGATATGTTGTGAAAGGTGCGGATACTCTTACTGGAGAGCAGGTGGAGATTAAGGCAGATATGGTTGTTCTGGCAACAGCAATGGTGGCTCAAAAGAATGTGGATAAATTGTATCAGATTCTTGGAGTACCGTATAATCAGTATAACTTTCTGACTGAATCTCATCCTAAATTAAAACCACTTGAGACTAATACAGCAGGTGTATTTTTAGCGGGATGTTGTCAGTTTCCAAAAGATATACCAGAAACAGTCGCGCAGGGAAGTGGTGCTGCTGTGAAGGTACTTGGCTTATTTGCAAACGATGAATTGGAGAGGTCACCCGTAACGGCAATTGTTAATGAACAGACTTGTGTTGGATGTTTTATGTGCGGGAGTGTTTGTCCGTATAATGCAATTGATAGAGAGGAAATTAAGGATCGTACGGGGAAGGTCATTAAAGTAATAGCAAAGGTGAATAAAGGATTGTGTCAAGGTTGTGGACCTTGTGTGGCGATATGCCCATCGAAGAGTATCGATTTGGAAGGTTTTACGGATGAAGAATTGTATGCGGAGATTAATACACTTTGATTAGAATGATGGTGTAAATATCTGAGTTTTTCCGCTCTCTTTCCATTTTGCCAGGATACTCTTTCCTGGAATTGCTATGTCGTTATATTGAAATTCCTTTTCTTTAAAATTGGCGACCAATTCTATCTTGTCTCCGAAAACAGTCCGTTGAACTAAGCGATCTTCGGTTAGATAAGAAAAATCTGTCAGTTGAGAAAATCCTATTTCTTTGTGGATTGGCGAGAAGAAATCGTAATGTCTCTTCATAATTTCCTTTCGTTTTTGAAATGCACTCAGATTCAGATGATACATCGGGGCTGTTTGATAAAGTAATTGAGTTAGAGTGATTGTATCCTGAACATTAGAATACTTAAGGATATCATTATTCCAGTGGAAAGTCGTGACAACCGAATCGTGAAATACAACTTCATAAAGTGGTAGGCGAAATCGTGGATCGAAATAGAGATAATTATATTTTTCTTTCAGGGGAACTTGTTTAAAATAAATTCTGGGACCATCAGGAGGGTAATACGCTCCTAAATAATATTCTGAGTTTTTGTTTTTTAAATCCGCATCTCCCCAACCAAAACAGGGACTGAACATCCCTTCAGCAATATGAATCACTGGTGCCGAATAAAAACTACCGCCTTCCGATCCGATAACCACATTGTATGTGTCGCGAATCCAAGCCATTTGTTCATTGCGAGCATTAAAATCGTCTTCCTGGGTTGCAGGATGTAGAGGAGAATAATCGTCATAGACTTCGCCATAGGCATCACAATCAATAAAATAATAATTGTACGGAACATTCTTGAAATTTTCAGCCACTCGTTTTTCTACATACGGTCTTGCTGCAATAGGACTGAGCTTGTATCCTCTTTTTTTGAATCCCGCTTTCTTCCGACCATTTTTATCGACAATAGCACCTGTTTCAAAGAGCTTTTGGTCAAAT
>CAZYWQ010000487.1:0-2657 GCA_964651675.1 uncultured Candidatus Sumerlaeota bacterium
CATAATATCTAAACCTTCAAAAATTAATATCTAAACAAGAGCGTTACCTGTCAAGTATTATTAGGTAACAGAACAATGTCTCCTCTTATTCTTGATAGCCTAAGATTATCCCTCCACAAATACGAAAGTAACGAAATAATAAATATTGACTCGAAATCAACACATTATTTACTCTACCATTCAAACTAATACTCTAATACGAAGCTTAAATTGAAATCGATGAAAAACCATAACAAGTCACTTACATCGCATAAATGCAACCATTAACAACATAAAGACTAAACAAATGCAATCAAGTACTACTAAATATTGCTTACTCAACGGAAATATAATTCTACCTGATGAAATAAGAGAAAATCACAATGTTTTCATTTCTGGCGATAAAATAACATCGATCGAACCTTATAAAGCCCGTAAAAAAAATACTAACGATGAATACACTATAATCAATGCCAAAGATAAATATATCTGTCCTGGCTTCATTGACATACACATCCAGGGATGTGGAGGTGCCGATTTCTTAGACAATTCCAATGAAGCCCTCAAGACCATTTCAGAAACATCCGCTTATGGCGGAACATCCTCTATCTTAGCCACAACAACCATAAAAAAAGATGACAAAGAATTCTCGCATCTTAGAAGATTAAAAAAGAACATTGGTAAGGAGTTTGGTGGAGCAAAAATCATAGGAATCCATCTCGAAGGTCCATACATTAACGAAAATAAAAAAGGCGGATTCTCAAGCGATTTTATTCGAAAACCATCACTGAAAGAATTCAAAAAAATCCTGTCAATTCTCGGTACTAATTTAAAAATAATCACCATTGCACCTGAAATCAACAACATCTTCGAAATAATCAAAGAAGCTCGCAGGAACGATATAATTGTTGCTCTCGGACATTCAGAAGCAGACTATGAATTAACAACAAAAGCCATCAAAGCAGGTGCATCGCATATTACCCATATTTTCAATGCAATGCGAGAATTACATCATAGAGAACCCGGAATACTTGGTGCAGCTTTAACAAATGAAAATGTATCCGTTCAAATCATTGCTGATGGATATCATCTACACAAAGCAATCCTCAAATTAATATACAAACTCAAAGGAAGAAACAACACAATCCTCATAACCGATGGTACAGCACCAACAGGATTAAAGGAAGGGATGACATTCAAAGGAGTTGGTGGAAAAATCATTTGCAAAAACGGTGCAATCCGACTCCAAGACGGAACATTAGCCGGAAGTGCTTTATTAATGAACCAAATGTTAAAAAGTTTAATCAATCTTGCCGATATAGATATTACAGATGCTATATATATGGCTACAATGTCACCTGCGAAAATACTCGGTATCGAATCCAGGAAAGGTTCTATAGAAAAAGGCAAAGATGCAGATATTACGATTCTCGACAATGATCTAAATGTCATAGAAACTTTTGTATCTGGCAAACGAACGAAATTAAATACGCAATAATACTGATCAAAATGGCAAAGAAAAAAGGCATATTCTCCATATTTGGTTCATCAAAAAGGAAAGAGAAAATCCGTAATGCAATTATATCAGAAGCCCTAATTAGATTTGAGAATATCCTCAGCGGACAGGAACCAACATTCACTGACAATTATGAACCTCTATTCACTGCAGCAAAAAAATTAAGAGAAAAAGACCTTGATGAAACCTTAATTTTTATTGAAGCCATCAAAAAATATCCCGATGATGAAAAACTCTATTCAATCGTCTCACGCATTTATATCGAAAATAAGATCGATACCAATGAAGCCATCGAAATCCTAAAAAAAGCACTGGACTTCAATAAACTCAACATTGACATATACATCTTCTTAGCCGAATTCTTCAA
Organism: uncultured Candidatus Sumerlaeota bacterium; assembly: GCA_964651675.1. Classification (GTDB taxonomy): domain Bacteria; phylum Sumerlaeota; class CAZYWQ01; order CAZYWQ01; family CAZYWQ01; genus CAZYWQ01. Next base: position 1,863 of record CAZYWQ010000487.1, read on the forward strand.
AAAGAGCAATAACACATCTGAACTGGTAAAAATATTTGAAAAGGCATTAACATTAAATAAAGAAATCTTCGCTGATAAGAAAAAGAGGCAATTTCTTTCAGATGTAGAATTTGAATTAGGAGAAATATATGCCAACGACCTTGATAAATCCGACAAGGCAGAAAAATTATATCGTAAACTCTTTGAAACCAAAAAGGAATCCCCACCTATTCTCCGTGCCTTTTCCCACTGCCTAATTTCAAAAAGAGCAAAGGACGAAGTCTCACTCGAAATCTATCAAAGAGCTGCTGAAAACTATCCGGAAGATTTAATCCTCAACAAACATTTAGGAGAATACTTCTTCAGCATTTCAAATTACCAAAATGCAGCGAAATATCTCGAAAACACATATTCCCAGGAAAGTGATGCGCAAACTCTCGATAAACTCCTAATATGTGGCGAAAATGGCGCTGAGAGCGAACCCTATCTTAGAATGCTTGAAGAGAAATTTAGGGCAAACAAACGCGATGCTGCTGTTTGTAAAAAATTAGCCGAATCTTATTTAAAATCAGGTGAACTAAACCAAAGAAAAGCAATCGTAATCAGAAAAGCCTTAAAATTTGATAATACTAATGAACAATATCTCAAAGCACTCGGAAGATTCGCCTTAAATCAGGAAAACTGGAAAGATGTCGTTGAAACTTATGAAAAAATGTTTAAATTGAACATACTCGAACCCGGATTATACCAGGCATTAGCCTTAGGTTATGCTCATTTCCTAAGGAGAGATAGAAACTCCATTCCAGTTTATGAAAT
>CAZYWQ010000488.1:0-2644 GCA_964651675.1 uncultured Candidatus Sumerlaeota bacterium
GTTGTAATCTTATTACTTAAACCTTTTCCTCCAGAAATAAGGCTAAGTCTAAGATTTTTAGCATCTAAGAGTTTTGATATTTCTATGTCTTTTCTTTTAATGGGTTGGCTAAATTGAATTTCCATTTTTCTTATCATTCGATTTTAATATTGTTAATGATAAAGTGTGATCTGTTCTTTTTATTAAAATATTAATATCTTTTGTTTCTGAATTTAAAAAAGGGAGGATATAAGTATCCAAAGAATTGAGTTCAGTGATTGCATCATCAATGGTCATTTCTTGAGGAAACACCTTATTAACTTCTGCAACTTTAGTAAATATCTTGAAAGATTTAGCAGTATGTGAAGCAGGAGTTTCCTCATATTTAGTTTCTTTTGGATGTCGTTTTAAATCGCGCCTTCTTTCCTTAAGTTTTTTGAGCTGTCTTTCGAGTTTATTGATAACATAATCGATAGATAATAGCATATCCTGGTTTTCATGCTGAGCCACAATTAGTCCTGTATTTGTTTTGATTGTTACTTCCACAGTACATCTATACTTTTCTTTTTCCAGTATAGCGTGTATTTCGACGATGCGACTGAAATACCTGTTTAATTTATCAATTTTATTTTCGAGATACTTACGAATTTCGTCATTAACTTCGAAGTGTCGTCCGGTAACTCTTATTTCCATATTATAAAACCTCTTATGATAAGATTTAAGTTACTCTCTCCCATTGGAATTTTTCCCCTAAATATTTCTCGCGTGCTTTTTTATTATCGACGATTTTTTCAGAAGTTCCTTCTACTTCTACCTGACCATCAAATAATAAAAATGCCCAGTCAGTAACCTGCAGGATTTCTCTAACGGTATGATCGGTAATAAGGATACCAAGTTCTTTACTTTTCATATGAGCAATATGATTTTGTAATTCGGCAACAGCAATTGGATCGACGCCAGAGAAAGGTTCATCAAGTAAAATGAATGTCGGAGATGGTACCAATGCTCGAGCAATCTCAACTCTTCTACGTTCTCCTCCTGAGAGTGTATAAGCCTTGTTTTTTGCCAGGTGTTCCAGATTCAATTCTTCCAAAAGATATTTAAGCTTTTTTTCCCTTGAATCGATGTCAAGATCGATAGCCTCTCCAATTGCGAGGATATTCTCCTCGACAGTCAATTTTCTAAATATCGAAACATTCTGTGGTAAATAGCCAATGCCTTTTCTCTCACGCATATGTATTGGCAATGACGAAATATCTTCGTTGTCAACATATACTGCACCAGCGGTTGGTTTTATCAAACCGACAACTATATTGAATGTTGTTGTTTTACCAGCACCATTAGGACCCAAGAGACTAACGATTTGACCTCGTTGAACTTTTATATTTACATCATTTACTACTTTTCTATCACCGTATACTTTTACAAGATTCCGCGTTTCTAAGGTTTCCAAAGTTGCCTCCTTAAGGATTATTTGCTGAAAAATTACTGATTATAGACTATGAATTGCAAGGGAAAAATATGCTTTTTAGCATTTGAGATTACTCATTTTAAATTAAAACCATTAACCTATATTTCCAGAGGAATGTCAAGTCTCATCCTGAAGGCGTTTATGGTTGGATAAATTAATATTTTTTCCTAATATATTTAAGTGAGCTTTCCCCATTTAGTAGGATATAGGGATAAATCTTATTAAAGATTAGATTATCTATGCCCAGAACATTTTCAACATCGATAAGTTCCTTGAAATCTCCATTTTGTATACGATGGTCGATTATTGCCAATGCTCTCCTATAATCAATCATTGGTAACATCTGTAACTGGTCAAGATTTGCTGTATTTATATTCAGGAAACCTTCGAGATCATAATTTTTTAAGGCTTCTTCTTTTTGTTTAGGATAGTAATTCAAGTTCTCGATAGGATCTGGTTGGTTTGCGACCCTTTTTCTCAGTTGTCTCGATGAAATAACTGTTTTAGCTCGTTTTTCATTATCGTTTGGAAGAAGTGGAATCTCATCATCGAAGATTTTCGTCAATAGGGAAGAAGTACAAACCTCTTCATCAGCTTCTTCAATCAATGGAGGCTCAAGTTGAGGAATGTCAGCATCGATTATTGGTGTTGGAATGGAGTAACCTTCGGACTTTTCATCTTTTTCAACAGTCACTTTTGATGTTGAGACATTAGAAGGATTTTTTGATGCTTGATTTAGCTGAGGTTTATTCATATCAGAATTGATTTCGGAATCTGCTGGTGATGTTTGTTCCGATTCAGGTTGAATCTCTTCTTTAGGACTTTGAATGGAAGGAGTCGTAGTATTATTCTCTTCTTGAACAGGATAAATTTCCTTAGAAATATCCTCTTCACTTGTTACATCTACAGTATCTTGAGAGAATAAATGAATATTTCCTAAAATTAATATTATGACAGCAACTATAATCTTTTTCATAAAGCACCTATGAAACTGTATTCTTTAAACTTATCGACTGAAATTTTAAAAGGTTAAGTATAAACGAGTTATAACACTTGGGCTTTAGTGAATTATATTTTTCCCAAAAATGACCAATTACTCGGAAAGTTCAATGTCGACTTTCAGCTTTTCCATTCTTTTTTTAGCAATTGGGATCCAGTCGGTTTGGGTGGGATCGTCTTTAGCAATGTTGAGAT
>CAZYWQ010000489.1:0-2639 GCA_964651675.1 uncultured Candidatus Sumerlaeota bacterium
ATATTAATCTAATTCGATTATCAAATATATGGACACTCCTGACAAAGTTGTACAAATTTAAACATAAAAATCCAACGCTGTCTAAAGAAGTTAGGAAGTAGCTACCCGCAATGATCCGTTATCTCGTGCTGTAGCGGAATGATGTTCTCTTATCGTGGCTGATGGAGACAATTTTGTTCACATTTGCCTTCCAGATTAATGAAACTCCTTCCTATTCAATACATATTCCATCTAATTAGGTCTATATTCTTTGTTTCTTTAATAAAAGGAAAAATCAGGTACCATAACTCTTCTTAATATCCTTTAGAAATATATAGGAGTATTATTATTAATATATATGTATAAAGAATTGTTTAAAGATAAAGGATAATAATAAATAAAAGAATATGCCTAGATATGGCTATAATTTAGTTGATTTTAGGAGAAATAAATACCTTAAAAATGGTGCAAATTGTTTTATAGAGCCTTTATCATGCGAATGTTAATACGAGATTCATATTAAAAAGGACATCGCTCCTGTCAAGCAATAAAAAGGGAATATATTTACAAATAAGATTAAATTTCTCTTGTAATGAAAAAATATTTCTGGAAGTGATTCAAATCACAAAAATCAAATCAAATATAGAAGTTGACAATGATATAGGAGTTAATATAATTCACGTCAGTGAAATTTTTAACCAAGAAGAAGCTGAAAAAGTATGTGATGAAATTGATGATTTAAATAAACAATATAATATCAATCACAATTTATTCATCATCCCAATGGGTTGGGTTTCGACCATCAGCGCTAGAGAATATTTAAGATCCGAACTTAAAACCACTGACAATTATTTTGTTATTAAATCTCCGCTTCAAAGGGCATTACTAGAAAATGAAGAGGGATTCGAAGACGGCGAAATTCATGTTTGTGAGACCCGATCAGAGGCATTGGAGAAGATTAGTGATGGCCAGACATAATTGAACTCAGGAGATTTATTTTTGTTTATATAAAATATTCACTAGAAACCTGCATTCAAGGGGATAGAAGGGAATCATACCAAGAAGCTATTTCTAGAGAAATTGAGAATATTACAAGAATCTTCAATCCGTTTCAGGAACCTGAAAATCCTGAAATAACAATATATACCGATGAGATGTCACCAGAAGTCGATGCAAATATAGTTATGCCTCAGTTCTTCAAACGAGGATTATTCCAAAATAAAAGAAGAAAAGCATAAAATAAATCAATGCCCTTAATACGTTGTATTTAAAGTGGATAGCAGAGTGTGGATGAAATTGTCAAAAAAAAATTCAAAAAGTTGTGTTCAAGCATTTGAGAGACCTGAACTGAATTACCTAAATGCCTTCAAGGATATCGTGGGGGAAGAATATATCGACAAACTCCACGAAGAATCTTACCCTCTCATCGACAAACATGTAGATCACGTAAATTCTACATTGTATGGAGGAGGCGTTTCGATATTGTTAGATAGCCTAATCATTCTTATGAATGAATTAGAGATACGAACCGAGTGGCACGTTATTAAAGGTACCCCAGACTTCTTCGGAATCACCAAGTCCATCCACAATGCTCTCCAAGGAGGTAAAGTTGAATTAAGCGATCATCAAAAAGAAATTTACCTTGAGAATAATTTGAGAAACACCTTCCACAGCATAATTGAAGATAATGATTGCGTGATAATCCACGATCCTCAACCTTTACCTTTAATTTCGTTTTACCGAAAAAAACAACCGTGGCTTTGGAGGTGCCACATTGACATTAGCAATAAATATCACTCCGTTTGGAATTACTTGGAGAATTTCATTACCAGATATGATGGAATGATCGTATCAATGGAGAAATACAAACAAGATATTGGAGTTCCTCAATATATCATACCCCCTTCTATCGACCCATTTAGCTTTATAAATAAAGAACTAAAGGATTCAGAATTAGACAAAATTTTGAATAAATATGGAATCGAACGAAATAAGCCCCTAATATGTCAGATCTCTCGATTTGATAAATGGAAAGACCCTGTGGGTGTCATCGAGACTTTTAAAAAGGCAAGACAAAGAGTAGACTGTAAGCTTGTTCTCCTGGGTAATATGGCCCAAGACGATCCGGAGGGGCAGCAAATCTACGAAGAAGTGTTAGCTCACGCAAAGGGCAATAAAGACATTGAGATCTATACCACAGAATCGGGCTATCTAGTAAACGCTTTACAAAGAGTCGCAGACATCATATTACAAAAATCCCTCCGTGAGGGCTTTGCACTAACCATAAGCGAAGCGTTATGGAAAAGAACCCCTGTAATTGGGGGAAATGTCGGTGGAATCCCTCTCCAAGTAATTGACGGTAAGACAGGGTTTCTAGTAAACAATATCGATGAATGTGCAGACCGGATCGTAAAATTAATTAAAGATCCGAAATTAAGAAAAGAAATGGGTGCAAATGGAAGACAGCATGTAAAGAAGAATTTTCTTATCACAAGACACTTAATGGATTATGTTAAATTGTTGCGAAAAGTAATGATCCATTACAGATGTTAAAAGAAAAATGGGTGGTTACTTTTCCTCCAAATCATTTACAAGTTCTTCAAGTTGGCGTTATTAGGATTGCTAATTTCCCATTTCTAACTTTTATTTCCCATTTGAGC
>CAZYWQ010000490.1:0-2628 GCA_964651675.1 uncultured Candidatus Sumerlaeota bacterium
ATTGACATTCTCATTCAGAACACACTGAAGGAGCATTCCAATTCCAATCATCAAGATACAGGCTGGCATAACAGCTTGAGCACCTTCGATCAGGGATTTGCAAAAAAGCCTGACGGTGCTTCTTTTAATCGAAACAACAAAAGTGTAACACAGCGAAATGATAAATGCCGCAATCGGATCAACTTTGAAGAAGAAAACAAGGATAACAGGTACAATTGGAGCTGAAAAGGATAAGGGAGACAACTTTTGTTTTTTAGAGGCAATCTTTACTGCCCAGAAATTACTGATTGAACTTTTTCTTATCGTTGTTAACATCCATACAAGCGCACATCCTACATATACAAGCAGAGCAAGACGAGCAAATTTGATTACTTCAGCCTGTTCTATACCAAATGTCTCCATATACAATTTCATATTTCCAGGATTCAATGTTCCACCAGCACACATACCGAGAAGAAATATCCCAGCACCTGCTATCGGAGATATGCCTACCGAAGAAAGTATCGGCAATATTATCGTTCCAATCATAATTACCGCACCAAGCCCACCAACTGATGAAAACAATAGCAAGGTTACTGTGAACAATGCCAATCCGATAACAAAAGGCTTATCACCAGCAAATTCTGCTGTCCAATAAATCATCTTTTCGGCAATCTTCAGATTCTTTATATATACCGCTAACATACCACCAAAGATAGTCGTAATAATAACTGCAGAAAGCTTTGTTGCTCCCTTTGAGAATATATCTATGATAATGTTATAGTATTGCATAAAAACATAATTCACACCTGACAATCCTGAATAAGTCTCCGGTATTCCATCAGTGATCAGATTAGATGTAACAGCGACTATTGCAAAAAGGAGAGCCATTAGCGGCAAGACAAGTATCGTAGACAATTTTTCAAGATACATCAACAACGCCATAAACAGAAAGACAATAAGCATAATGATGCCAGTTGTCATTTTTTGACCTCTTCAAGCAGTTTTTCTGCGAAGATTTCCGCAGATAATTCAATATCAAACTTCCGATTTTTAACATTAATCTCCGAAAAAAACTCTCTTTTCCTTAGCAATAAAAAGTGAAATATCTCGTGGTAAAGCGCTTTTATTGACTGAGATTGAAAATCTTCTCCAAAATACTCTCTCAATGAACCAATGTAGATATGGATTTTGTCTTCTGTGGGATCATACTGACTGAATATCAATTTCCTGAATAGAATCTTCCTAAATGGATGGTAAATCGGCTGAAGATTAAACACATTACACAGCTCTTTCGTGCTTAAGTTACTTGTCGTGCAAAAACGAAGTCTCGATATAATTTCATCAACAATCTCATTTCCCATTATTTTGTTGTTCCTATTAAACATCATTAGAACCAAGCTAAATTTTTGAGTATTTAATATGTTAGAATCATTATCCTTGTCAATTGCTTATTTAAGGGCTTTTACTAAAATACTCAAATCTTACAAAAATATTTATAAAAATCATCAATTTTCTATTTGACAAGCCATTTTATCTCCAATACTTTGCAAATTAATTTTATATGTCTTACCAGTAAAAACTATCTAAGAAATTGTAAACTATTGGCAACGAAAAGAACAACCATATGCTTGAATATTATGATAGCTATTTATGTCATTTTAGTATTAGCTGTCATTTCGACATACATAGTCTTTCTTCATCTATTCACAGGTAAACTTGCTATTATCCCGCATATCCTGTTCATTATTTTAGCTTACTTTATGGTATTTTTGGGTGTGTTCATTTTCTCGTTAATTATGGCATTCCATAAGGAAATCTATATGTTTAATCTTAAAGAAAGGATTAAATATGTTTATTCTCTATTCGGTCCTCTGGTTATTATGATATCAAGGTTATTGAAAATCCACTTTTCAAAAATACAACTAGGCCTCGTAGAACTAAATAATGCCTGGGTGCTCGCATATTTGAAACATCACAAACCGAAGCGTATTTTATTCGAAACTCCAATTTGCTTACAAAGCCGAGATTGCCCCCATAATATAATTACTAATATTAACAATTGTAAGGAATGTGGCAATTGTCAGGTATGCGACCTTTTAAAGATTTCCCGCGAATTTAATATTGAAACGGCAATATTCACTGGAGGACAATTAGCTATCAAAATGGTAAAGGATTTCAAGCCTGACTTAATAGTGGCTGTAGCCTGCGAAAAGGAGTTAATGGAAGATATCCCTCAAGTTTATCCATACATTGCGTATGGTATTATTAACATACGGAAAAATGGTCCCTGCATAAACACAAAGTTTGATTATGAGTTTACCAGGAATTTGTTTATATCATTATGTGGTAATCCAGTTAATGAAAAAGAGTCTAAAGAAGAATCCATTCCATCTAAAGCTGCCAGTTAAAGACACCTATCAATAATTCACGAATTTCCCTTTTCTAAGTTTAAGATGTTATCTTCATTAATCCGATATTGAACGGCTCTCTTACCACTTCTTTTTCTGTAATAATGGCAGTAATCAAATGATGGGGAGTTACATCGAAAGCTGGATTGAAAACCTTCACATCCTTAGGAGCAATAAATTCCCCGCCAATTTGTCTGACTTCATTTGGATTTCTTTCCTCAATAGGAATCTCTTCGCC
>CAZYWQ010000491.1:0-2625 GCA_964651675.1 uncultured Candidatus Sumerlaeota bacterium
TGGTATAAAGCTTGGAGAAGCTATCGTTGCCCAGACACGATTTATCGTATATACGGAAGATATCTCGGATGCCCAGATTAGCGTTGATGTTGCTCCACCTGATAAGGTCTGGTTAGGTGAAACTTTACCTATTTGTGGTCTGTCAGCACCTCCGATAAAAACAGGACCTAATGTTTTTGTATTTGCTATTGCACCATCCAAATCTGGAATATAAACTCCATCGCCATCATCATCCATCACCGGCTGTTGATAACGATCCATAGCTCCTGCTCCCAAATCAAATGCTTCTCCCACTGTTAATCCTGAGTATAAAGCGGTGACGAATGCATTTGTAAATGAGATAAGACCACCGGCTGAAAAGAAAGAAGGTTGAACTGCTGATGTCGAACAGATGACTACCCGCTCCTTGCTAATAGATGCCCCTGAACACTCGGATAAAAATGAGCCTGATTGACAGCAGTCCACTATTGATATAATTGTATCAACACTCTCACTCTCTTGTAGATTATCTAACTTATCATCAAGGTCTGAAGCAGAGAGTTCCTCAGTCTCATTAAGTCTGAAAGAACCATTAGAACCATCATCATCTGCGTCACCATGGTCTATGAAGTAAACAAATAAATTCGGACTTCCTGACGCAAAGGTCGTCAGAGCATATTCTAAATTTGTTTGATTCGATTCCCCATAAATGTCGTCATTCGATCCATTCCCGTCCACATCTTGAGCTATAACAGGATTAAGGTAACAAATATTGCTTTTATCAAATCCACGGTACAACAACGCTCCATAAATAAAGTTTGCCAAATCGTTTGTTGTATTCCATAACGGATCAATTGATATCCCTTTTGTACCTGCTACTACAATTGCCTTGCCTGAGGCAGATAAATCTGAAGTTGAGATAACATTCACATATGCGTAAGTTATCTTTGAACTACCACTATCAGTAGCTTTTATTTTATCAACTACTCTTGTGATCGAACCTGCTGTATATATCAATCCATCAATTGAACCTTCCGAACGATTCTCTTCTATACTCAATGTAGGACTACCTACAGCTCCTGAGATGGTGTATGTTACAGATTGACCTGGTAAGAGAGTAGTATTGGTGGGATTTATGTCAAGGGAAGGAAGTTTACAACGAAATTGCAGCATTCCCCCATTTTTATCTATGATAAGTAAGTTAGGAAAGCCATCTCCATCAATATCGCCTCCGCTTAAAAATGGATATTGATATAATTCAAGATCCATCCACTTGTCTGTTTCTAAAACAAAATTATGAAGACGCGATGTGCCATTGTTACGGAAGAAATTGATTTGACCATAATCATTTCCATCTGCAATATGAATATCACCTCCAATGAAAAGATCAAGGTCATCATCTAAATCTACATCGACAAGATAAGGAAACAAATGATTTGAAACGGTACTGGGTAAAGATGCGGTGACGAGTTCAATTGGAGAGGCTGAGTTATACTGTGGATCGGTTAATGTTCCAATGTTTTCATACATATAAATCTTAGTTGAGTGACAGGTTCCCATTATCAATTCTGCTTTGTTATCCCCATTCAAATCGCCAAAACATAAACTGGTATACCAAACTGCTTGACCATCCGATGAGGGTAATCCGTCAGCTTTTATTTCTTGCCAACCTGTTGACTCTAAGACATAGTTAGGACTTGATTTGGAACCTGTATTTTCCCAAAATGAAATGCGAGGTCCTAATGGAGGTGATCCGTCCCAATCAATGGCAAAAAAATCTAAATCTTCATCATTATCTATATCATATAATACCGGACTGTAATACCATGTTGTATGTGGAATGTAATTTTCATCGTATAAAGTCCAATTAGCACTTGTAGGTGAGCCATGATTTTCGAATAATCCGAAAGCTACTTTTTCACCTGCCTGTATTATATCCAGATCACCATCATCGTCAATATCACCAAAGGCGGCGTGCTTATTTAAATTTTTATAAGTAAATGGTTGAAAATAATCGTGAGTCAATTGCCATTGTGCATAAGAAGTTGATCCTGTGTTCTTCATAAATCCATAGAAACCACCACTATGATAATTAAACAATAGACAATCGCAATCCCCATCTGTATCTGCGTCGAAGAATGATGGGCTAAGTAAAAATTGATCTGAGATATCAGTAAAGTAATTTGTTGTTTCTAAAAGGTAAGAAAAACTCTCAGGAGTCCCCACATTTCGCCAAAAACAGAACCTATATGGAGCTCCCGCAAAGGTATAATCTGTTCCTGCAAAGAGGTCATAATCACCATCACCATCTATATCGCATAATGAAATGGATCGCACACCTTCGTCTGTACTCAGTCCTAAATCTACTCCTGGTGATGAAAATGAATAGTTCTGTTTACTCCCTGTATTTTCGAAAAACAAAACGCTACTGGACCATTTCTCTGACAATAAAATATCATAATCGCCATCGTTGTCCATATCTTTCACATCTATACTTGTATCACTTCCCATATCTGGAACAAGCTGATCGGTAATATGGAAGAAATTCATATCACCATCATTGCGATAATAATGTACATATCCTTGCCAGGTTGATACGACAATGTCTGGGTCACCATCATCGTCAAAATCTGCAGATGCTGGATC
>CAZYWQ010000492.1:0-1610 GCA_964651675.1 uncultured Candidatus Sumerlaeota bacterium
AATATAAAGGGTATAAAGTCAAATATGTCCAAAATATAACGGACATTGAAGATAAAATTATTAATAAGGCGAGTCAGGAAGGTGTGACATCAGAAGAAATCGCCAAGGAATATACAGAATTATATTTCAAATATTCGGATGCACTTGGCTTAAGGCGGGCGGATATTTATCCTCGTGCTACTGACCACATTAAACAGATAATTGACCTTGTTAAAACACTTGAAGATAAAGGTTATGCTTACGAAATTGATGGCGATGTCTATTTCCGAGTTCGCAAGTTTAAAGAGTACGGTAAGTTATCAGGTAAAAACATTGATCAACTAATGGAAGGAGCAAGAGTCGAGGTTGATAGTCGTAAAGAAGATCCTCTCGATTTTGCCTTATGGAAATCATCGAAGCCGGGTGAACCAGTCTGGGAGAGTCCCTGGGGCAGTGGCAGACCTGGCTGGCATATAGAATGTTCCGCAATGTCAATGGAATATTTAGGTGAAACCTTTGATATTCATTCCGGTGGAATCGACCTGGTTTTTCCTCATCATGAAAATGAAATCGCTCAGAGTGAAGCTGCAACAGGCAAGCCTTTTGTGAAATATTGGTTTCATAACGCTTTTATGAATATTAACCACGAAAAGATGAGTAAGTCTCTTGGTAATATTGTCACTGTGAAGGATTTACTCGATAAGTTTGAACCTCAAGTTATAAGGTATTTTATGTTAACCGCACATTATAGAAAAGTGATGGACTACTCAGATGCCTCACTGGAAGAGGCTCAGAAAGGATTGGGTAAACTCAGAGATTGTGTGGATACCATAAATAAAATATATGGAAATGAGATTAATACGAAAATTCTAATCCAATCATTAAAGACAGAAAAGTTAATCGAGTTCAAATCCAGATTCGAAGAAGCAATGGACGATGATTTCAATATGCCCAGAGCCTTAGCTGTCTTATTCGACCTAACTAGCTATATCTATGAATTGAAACAATCTGCATCAAGCACTGATAAATTGAGGATAGCAGAGGCAATCGCATTGTTGATTAAACTTGCGAATGTCTTAGGACTCGAATTGGAACCAAAAACAATCCTTTCGGAAAATACTGATGTGGATAATCTTATGAAACTGCTAATTGAGATCAGAGCTATAGCCCGAAAAGAAAAACAATTTGAGATTGCCGATAAAATACGGGATGGACTGCAAGAATTGGACATAACATTAGAAGACCATCCTGAAGGAACTATTTGGAAAAAGAAAATTTAAAATTTAAAACCGACAACTGACAATTTAAAATTGATTTAAATACTATTTTTATTAAACGCCGATTTACACGGATTTTCACAGATTCAGAAAATTCAATAGCTAATTTTTAAGAAAAGTAATCGGCGTTCACTTGCGACTATCCATTTTAATAAAAATTTTTTCTTCTTTGTGACTTAGTGACTTTGTGGCTAAATTGGTCTTTTTCGTGTTTTTTCGTGGCTATTTTTTATTCTTCGATTTTTTCTTCGTTTTATCTTCTTCCTTAAGCAATTTGTATTCAATGGAATCGACTAAAGCCCTATAAGAGGCTTCCATAATGTTCTCGGAGACTCCGACTGTTCCCCATTCCGA
>CAZYWQ010000492.1:1620-2617 GCA_964651675.1 uncultured Candidatus Sumerlaeota bacterium
AACACGGACTTTTGCAGCAGTTCCTTGTGCAGCATTTAAAACACGAACTTTGAAATCTGTCAGTTTTACATTTTTCAAAGCAGGATAAAAATCGAGCAATGCCTTTCTTAATGCCTTATCAAGCGCATTAACCGGACCATCTCCATCAGCCGCAGTGTGTCGTTCAATCCCGTCAGGACAAACAAGTTTGACTGTCGCTTCTGATAATGTATGCTCTCCAGCACTTTTCTTCTCATCTATAACTCTGAAACCTTTAAGCTCAAAAAAGCTTTTGTGTTTCCCAAGAATTTTATTAAGGAGCAATTCAAAGGTTCCTTCTGCAGCTTCGAATTCATATCCTTCATTTTCCATCTGCTTTAAATCCTCTAATAATCCCTTCATCTCCTCCGAAACCGAACTTACATCGATACCTTTTTCTTTAGCCTTGTAAATCAGATTACTTCTACCTGATTGGTCGGACACAAGGACTCTTCGCTTATTCCCGATTTGTTCAGGAGATATATGTTCATAAGTATGCACATTTCTTTGGACGGCACTAACATGAATCCCGCCTTTATGTGTAAAGGCACAGGATCCGACATAAGGTTGCCTTAAATCGTGAGGAAGATTTGCGATTTCACTAACAAACCAGGAAAGATCGGTTAACTTTTTAAGATTTTTCTCCGGAATACATTTCTTCCCATACTTCAATTGAATATTAGGAATTAATATAATCAAATCAGCATTGCCGGTTCTTTCACCATAACCATTTATCGTTCCCTGTACAAGCATACCACCTTTCTCAACAGCTATTAAAGAATTAGCAACTGCTACTCCTGTATCGTTATGTGTGTGTATTCCAAACGGTGTATTTCCCAGAACCTTTTTAATTTCATCGATGATAGCAGCCACCTCAGTCGGCATTGAACCACCATTGGTATCACAAAATGCGATAACATCCGCTTTAGCTTTCACAGCCGCTTTGACAGTTTCTATCGCATATTTCTTATTCATTTTG
>CAZYWQ010000493.1:0-2615 GCA_964651675.1 uncultured Candidatus Sumerlaeota bacterium
AATCACCCAATAAATATATGTAATTCCCTTTATTTATACAGGGTGAATCTGACTGGAAATGAAAATCACCGTTAGCAGGATCAATAAATTTTGGATCTTCGGAAATGTTTCCGATACCACCTTCTGTCCAGTCTTGAATACAACTGTATAATGATGATGTATGATACCATGATTGTAATTGATACTTTGTATTATTCCAAATAATATTATTTATTATAAGACCGTAGCTAAAAATTCCACCTTTTGTATTTCCATAAATTGTATTATTTATGATTAATCCATCACAATAGAGAATTCCTCCACCATCATCTTCGGCTGAATTTTCATAAATAATATTGTTTATGATTAAACCATCACAACAAAATAATCCTCCTCCTGCTGTGGCATTATTATTTCTGATAATATTATTTCTTATTGTTGCATGAGTTTTTTGATCAGTCCAACCACCACTAATTCCCCCACCGTAAATAGCTTCACCACCTGTAATTGTAAAACCTTCAATGGTACAAATATAATTTTCTGTCCCAGAAAATATGACTACTGAACCAGCTTGTTGTCCGTCGATCACAGTATTTTTAACAGCGTTGTTGTTTGTGCGATAAGTCGATCTAAGAAGAATATTTTTACCATTAAAGTCTATATTTTCATTGTAGGTTCCTGGGGAGACAATAATTTCATCATAATCATTTGATGCATCAATAGCATCTTGGATTTTTTGATAATCACCTGTTGGACCAACTGTAATAACTTCTGGACTCATGGATATTGTGAAAATGAATATGAAAAGAAATAGTAATAATCCACTTTTTTTAAAGCATAAAGATAAAGGATGAAAAGATGAAATAGGTTTATTAATGGAACTAAACATATACATTTTATTCTCCCATCAGACATTAAATTTTATGAACAGTAACAACTTCAAGTAGTATTGTTCATATAACAAAGTTGAAAAATTTGTCGTTTTACAACTTATGATACTTGTTTTTCATATTATGTTACAAAATATTTTATGAAAAATTGATGGGGAATAAAAAAAGCGGATAGTATTTTGATAATCCACCATCCACTTTATTAACTCTTTATATGTTCTTCTTGTTATTTAAGAAAAATTACTTTTTCTTTTTACCTTTAGATTTTGTTTTCTTAGAAGTTGCCCCTCTTTTATAAAGGACAGCAGCGTGTGCGGCAGATAATCTTGCTATTGGCACTCTGAATGGCGAACAACTCACATAGTCCATCCCAACTCTATGACAAAAGTGAATGGAATTTGGATCTCCACCGTGTTCACCACATATTCCGACCTTCAAATCCGGTCTTGTTGCACGACCTCTCTTGATACCAAGATCAACTAATTCTCCAACTCCTTCCTGATCAAGTGTTTGAAATGGGTCGGCAGTAAGTATTTTCTTCTCGATGTAAGCTGGTAAAAAACCACCGGCGTCATCACGACTATAACCAAAGGTCATCTGTGTTAAATCATTTGTTCCGAATGAGAAGAATTGAGCGACTTCGGCGACTTTGTTAGCGGTTAATGCTGCTCTTGGTATTTCAATCATTGTTCCAATAAGGTATTTGAAATTTACTTTGTAACTTTTCTGAACTTCTTTGGCTATTGATTCGATCAAGTCAAATTGGTTCTTAATTTCTGCGCGAGTTCCTATTAATGGAATCATAACTTCAGGAAGTACCTTTTTTCTCTTCTTGGTCAGTTCAGCAGCTGCTTCAAAGATTGCTCTCGCTTGCATCTCGGTAATCTCCGGATAAACCACACCAAGTCTGCAACCTCTATGACCTAACATCGGATTGAGTTCGTGCAGTTGTGCGATTCTTGCTTTTAATTGGTCTTCCTTAATACCGAGTTCTTTGGCAAGTTCTTTTATCTGTGATTGTATCTGAGGTAAAAATTCGTGGAGTGGTGGATCAAGCAATCTAATCGTTACAGGTAATCCTTCCATTGTGCTTAAAATGCCTATGAAGTCTTTCTTCTGAAATGGAAGGAGTTCGCTTAGTGCTTTTTTTCTATCTTTTACATTATCAGCGATAATCATTTTTCTCATCGATTTGATTCTCTTCGGATCAAAAAACATATGTTCTGTTCTACATAATCCGATGCCTTCAGCGCCAAAATTCCTTGCTGTAGTTGCATCTGCGGGATTATCCGCATTTGTTCTGATTCCGAGGTCTCTGACCTGGTCACAAATCTTCAAGAACTGAGCCAATGTCACATTTTTCTCTAAGTCAGGTACAACGAGAGGCAGTTTCCCTGTGTAAACATTTCCCTTTGTACCATTTAATGTAATCCAGTCACCTTCTTTAATAACTTTACCATTTACAGAGAAACATTTCTTACGGTAATCGATATGAATGGCACCACAACCAACGATACAACATTTACCCCAGCCTCTTGCGACAAGAGCTGCATGAGAGGTCATTCCTCCTTTTGCCGTCAGGATGGCTTGAGCGCTGTGCATACCGTGAACATCTTCCGGAGATGTTTCTTCTCTTATGAGAATTACCTTTTCACCTTTTTTAGCCCATTCTTCAGCATCATCAGCGGTAAAGACTGCCATTCCGAAAGCGGCTCCTGGTCCTGCTGGTAATCCTTTCGCTATTAC
>CAZYWQ010000494.1:0-2582 GCA_964651675.1 uncultured Candidatus Sumerlaeota bacterium
AAACTCTATCCGCTCCTTCTCATATCTCCCTTTTATCATCTCAGAGAAATCATGCAGGGCAATAGCTCCCATGATGCTATCCTGAAAATATACAGAGAATGTTGCACCCAAAAACTCAGATGTGTAATACGCAATGTACTCGCCACTCCTGTTTTCAACCTGCTTGATTGTGATCTTTATATTCCTCATGGTTTTCATCGTATTTCTCTCCTTTTCTTTTTTCTCTCTACTCGTCATCGCATGTTCCTCCCTCCCGTACAGGGTGAGGAACAACCCAGTACCCATCCACCACACCAAAAAGACTTGCAGGCAATACCCTGTAATGGATTGATCGTTTCGGCGACATGGAAACACCACAAATCTAAATCTTTTGGCTTTGTAATCCCCCACCAAGGAAATCCTGTCGTGACCGTTACCATCAGAAAGCTTCAAAGCTCCCGACATGAATATATCGCGTACACAAAATCCCTCTGCGGCAAAGCAACCTATTTTGTTCATTTTGACGATTCAATTCTGGGGGCAGTTGCTCTTCATAATTTCATAAAAATGCTTAAAATGTTCTTTCAGCAGAAAAGTGTTGAGGTGAAAGTGAGTGAAAAAACACTCACCTTGAAAAACGAAGAGATTCTCAGTTTGTTGAAAGGATCACGCCGGTGAAATTGTCTGGATTAATGTGAGAATCAACAGTCCCGCTCCTAGCCTATCACATTGTCATGATACGGGGCTGCAGCGTGAACCAGTCAAGAAATCTTGCGAAGAGTGCTACCGTGAAGTAACGGAAACTTTAACATTAATCAATAAACAGTGTATTAGGTTTCAGGAGGAAGAATCGAGTCGTCTGCTGCTCTGTATAGTTTAAATTCACCGTTCGTGATTACTAATTGGGCACCTGCACCTTCAGGGACTAAGTCGGCTGTGAATGTACCCTCAATGGTACTACCTACCTCATTGATGACACTTACCGTAATAGTGAGCCCTGACGGCACTGCTGTTGCTTTTCACAGTGTTACAAGATGATAGTATTCCCTTCCTCCATCTTCACGTGCTTCTGAACTTCCCCCAAAAAAATGGACATGCAGTCAAGCTATGTTGTACAACTCCTTTTGTTTCTCAAATTTATACGGACTATGATATCCTAACTGAGAATGTTTCCTGATCCGATTGTAAAATACGCCAATGTACTCTAAGATGCTCAACTTCGCTTCTTGCTGACTCCTATAGAAATTGCCGTATACCTCCTCAACCTACATCGTGTGAAAAAACGATTCGGCATGGGCATTGTCATAAAAATTCCATTTCCCACTCATACTAGCAATATAACCTTTTTTCAAGAGCGTCGCATTGAATGCATCACTCACATATTGATACCCTCGGTCAGAATGAAAAATAACCCCTCTCCTAGGGTTCCTTCTCATACATGCCATATACAAATTAACTTTTACATTAACGCAAATGTCTTCGGAAGGAGCCCTAAGTGACTATTATATTCTTTAATGCGTATTACCCGGATTTTAAGGGAGAGCGGTAAAGCCTTCGGGTATCGCCAAGCCTTTAAGGTTTCATACCCTGCGGCACTCTTTCATTACTTGCTTATAAGAATCAGGAACGGACATTCGGTTTGTTCAAGAGCTTTTATAGCATGAAGACATTAAGGCAACGATGAATTAGATAATGCAGAACATGCTTGTTTGAGGTTGCTAAAGGTGCAAGGCGTGGCCAAAAAAATGAGGGATTATTAGACAGTACCTTTCTGCATGTATTCACGCAATAGACTATTTAAAAGAGTCTGATATCCAATCTTTTTCAGGTCAGCAACTTTTTTCAAATATAACAATACATCGTCGCCAAGGCGTATTGTGGTTGACACTTTCTTGGGAGTATAGAATCTCCCTCTTATTCCCCCTTTAAAATTATACTCTTCTTTTATTTTATAATCATCATTCATACGTTTCATATTGTTTCCTTTCTCCCGAAGTTGCCCTCCGAGCAGAAATTATTCTAATTACTTCCTCACCTTCGCTATCAAAAAATAAATTAGCAATTACTACAATCTCTCCATTGCTGGTTAAACCAACTGTTATCCAACGTTCTTCTAGATAGCCGAATCTTTTGTCAAGCTTTGATAAATGTAAGGGATCATGAAAAACTTCTTGAGCTTGCTCAAAAGAAACTCCATGTTTGTTGATATTTTCCCTGTTCTTTTTGTTTTCCCATTCAAATCTCACAAACATAACATAACAGTACGTATGTACATTGTCAATACTAAATTATTTTATTCTATAATATTCAGATTTTATAATTGATATTCAATTTTAAAAAATTATTTGAACTATTCCTATGGGGTGTTGGGGTCTATCCAGATTCGACGAAGTGCTGTTTTCCAGGGTGGGAAAAATCGACAAAAGGCTGTTATCCAGTTTTCAGAAAAATACCATATTTTTTATTTGGGAATCCTCCCGTATATTTCAAGTTCTCTAAGTTCTATTAAGAAAATTAATAATGGAATATAACCGCTCCCTATGCTAAAATAATTATTGGGTGAGCGGTTTAGATCGAGTTCAAGTATCGGGAATGGTCATTGC
>CAZYWQ010000495.1:0-2577 GCA_964651675.1 uncultured Candidatus Sumerlaeota bacterium
CACTCAACTTTTAGAAGCCTTCGTTTCTATCAAATCTAATCCTCTGACAGATAGTCTCTGCCGTGAAGGAATTCAGAAAGCTGCCGGCTCCTTACAAAAGGCTTGTGAAAATGGTAAAGACGAATCCGCTCGTAAGGATATGGCATTAGCCAGTCTACTGAGTGGTCTGGCTCTGGCGAATGCAGGTCTTGGAGCAGTTCACGGATTGGCAGGATCCATTGGAGGAATTCTTCCTGCTCCTCATGGTGCTATTTGTGCAAGTCTTTTGCCTTATGTGATGAAAGTTAATATTGAAGCCCTTCGGACCCGAGCCTATTCATCAACAGCTTTAAAATTCTACTCTGAGATAGCGCGGATTATCACTAATAATCACACAGCTACAGTGGAAGATGGGACTAACTGGATAGGAAATCTTTGCACTTCTCTGAAGATACCATCACTTTATCAACTGGGATTAAAAGAAGAACTCATTCCTGCAATAGTTAAGCAAGCTCTCAAGTCAAGTAGTATGAAAGGGAATCCAATACCACTCACATCAAATGAGCTAACAATGGTTATGAAAAATACCATTCAGTGAAGTACTTTTTAAGACAAATATGTTTTAATAATTTTGGTTGGAATTCTAAACAAGTAATATTAAGATTGTAATACATATAGTATGCTGACATATCAAATAGGTTACACTTAGGTATCATTCAGGGTATAAAAATTTTTGAACATTTTTGAAGTTGGTGGATTTCAAACAATGGATATGTTTAAAATCTTGACATTTGTAATTGTATTCAGCTTAACATTAACAACTGAAAATAAAAGATATGCGCCCGTAGCTCAGTAGGATAGAGCAATGGATTCCTAATCCATGTGCCGGAGGTTCGAGTCCTCTCGGGCGCAAGTCCTTTGCACTTTGTTGAGTTGTTTATTTTATTATCTTAGGAATCCTTTCAGTCATTTGCTATTTTATTTCTTTTCATTTGCTTGATTCTATCCTGAATATTTTTCAATTTTATCTAATTCGTTTTTTTCTCACAATTCTCTCGTTGGTAATTTGTTTATGTTGAGTAATATAAACTTATTAAAATGGTGAAAATTGTGTAAAAAAATACTTGACAAGGGGATAAAATGTAAAACATACTTTCTCACCGTTAGAAAGTATTTCTCGCTTTTTAGATAAAAATTTTTCTTTTTTAAAATTATATGAGGTAAGAAATATGCACAAGAAGGACTTCAAGTATTATATGCCGACAAAGGTGCTTGTAGGCGAGGGAAAGGTTTCTCTGGTTGGTGATGAGGCTAAGGGATTTGGTAAGAGGGTATTTTTTGTTTCTTATACAAAGGATGGTATTGCGAAGGATATTGTTAAGAGTCTTGAAAATGCGGGATGTGAAGTGGAGATGTTTTTGCAGATAGAGTCGAATCCGAAGAAGGACACGGTAGACAAAGCGGCTCAGGTTTGTAAAGAGAAGGAGTGTAATGTTATCGTTGCATTGGGTGGAGGTAGCGTGATTGATTCGGCAAAGGGAATATCCGTTGTTGCAAAATATGGTGGATCAATCTGGGATTATCTCGGTGATGATAAGAGTCCTGGTCCTACGATTCCGATTATTGCTATCCCTTCGACTGCTGGTACAGGAGCAGAGGTGACCTGGTTTTCGGTATTTTCAAATCCTGAGAATGATGCGAAAGAGGCAATGGCTGAACCAAAGACTTTTCCAAAGGTTGCAATTATCGATCCTACAGTTACATTGACCTTACCAAAGAAGCTTACAGCCTATACGGGGATTGATGCACTTTCTCATGCAATTGAGGCTTATTGTGCTCCTGCTTCAAGTAATCTTTCAGATGCATTGGCTCTTGAGGCAATTCGATTAATTGGGAAATATTTACGCAGAGCTTATCAAAATGGTAATGATATGGAAGCACGATTGGGTATGCTTACAGCAAGTATGACAGCAGGTATCGCGATAGCGCAGGCGATAGTAGGCGCTGCACATGGTTTTGGAATGACAATTGGAGGAATATACGATTGTCATCACGGTCTTGCTGTGGGTGTTTTGCAACCTTATGTAATGGAGTATAATAAAGAGATTATTCCTGAGAAGATAATGAATATAGGAAAGGCATTGGATGGAGCTGATAGTGGTGTTAAGGCAGTAAAACGCTTATATAAAGATATTGATGTACCACTAAGTCTAAGCGAGATTGGTGTTAAGCAAGAGGATATCCCGAAGATTGTTGAGATTTCTGTTCCTCGATATGACACAGTGGTGAATCCGAGGAAATTCACAACAGAATCTGCAACAAAATTTCTTGAGGAGCTAATTTAGCGAGAATATTTCGTACATTATTAATATTAGTTCACAAACCTAAAAACATTTTTTGTTAGATAAGGATTCGATATGGTTAGACATTTATCGAAGGCGAATGCTTCGTTTATCAATAAGATTAATAAGATTAAGGTATTGAATCTTATCAGGGATAAGAAATCGATTTCGCGAGCGGAGATATCGAAAACTACGGAATTAAGTGCACCGACTGTAACGAGGATTGTTGATAGTTTGATTAACAATGAACATCTTT
>CAZYWQ010000496.1:0-2574 GCA_964651675.1 uncultured Candidatus Sumerlaeota bacterium
CCTGTAAACAAATCTTCAGCTGATAAATCTGTTATTGGTTCTTCACCAGAGATAGGTTGAGCAGCAGGAGTTTCCTCTTTAGGCGATGCTGCAGGTGTTGATGGTTCACTTGAAGGAAAAAGATCAACAAGATCCGAATCCAAGCCAAGATCCTCGTCCGCAGTAGAAACAGCAGCAGGTTCCTCTTCAACTTTCTCTTCTGCTTCGGGCAATTCCGATACCTTATGTTCGAGCTTCCTTTGCTCTGGAGAACCAGTTACATCTAATATAGGATTAATAGCCAATTCACCAATCTTAGCCTCAAATTTCTTTTGGCTCTTTCTGATTTTCATACCGAGTGCAAATAAAGCAAGTACAACAGCTAATATACCAACGCCAACAGAAGCAGTTATTATAGTTTTGAGTCTTTGAGCTTTTTTCTCGGCATCAAGTTTCTCTTGGAAGAGCTTATTTGCTTCTAATTTACTTTTTGCAGCCTCTTGATTTGTCGGATCTAACTTAAGAACCACATCACATTCTGCCACTGCATCACCATATCGACCTAACGCTATTAGATTTTTAACCTTATCGAGACTAACCTGAATCTGTGTTTGTTTATTTCTCTCTCTGAGTTCATCTTCGGTTAACTCGACGATGTTTTTCATCAAACCTTCATAAGATTTTCTTCTCAACAGAACTCTTGAATTGTTTGGATCAATCTCAAGTGCCTTATCAAGAGCAGCAATTGCCTGTTCATAATTTTGAGCATCGGCTAATTTCCCAGCTTCTGCCAAGAACTTATTGATTTGTTTTTGTTTATCTAAGGTTTCTTTTTCCTTTGTTTGAATATCGCTTATAATCTGTTTATCTTTTGCCTCAAGATTCTTTATCTTTTTAATCAGCATTTCGAGGGTACGACTGTTGGAGTTATACAAAATAGCGCTCTTATACAATTCTCCTACATCCTTTAAGTCTGGTGAACCTTCCTCGAATTTTTGGAAGTCCATCTCGGACAATTTTAGTAATGGTTGGTAAGGAGATTTGATAACAGTCGCAAAAGAATATCCATCTTCATTGAGCAAATTCAGGAGTTTTTCTGCGTCGTCTTTTGACTGAAATTTTCTTCCGACAAGAACATTAAAACTGTTACCAGACTTAAATACAGAGACAGGAACATAGCCTTTCTCGAGGAGTTCTTCTCTCACTTTATCAGCGAGATTTTCAGCTTTCAGAGAAGCAGCCTGTATCGTGAAACTCTCTTCTGTTTCCTGTGATAATTCTCCACCTTCTGATATTATCTCTGCACTATATCCGTCGTTTTCGAGATCCTTTGCAACCTGTTCTGCTAATTTTTTACCTCTGTAATCACCGACAACGACACTAAATCCATTCCATTTTTGAACCACTTCGACTGGTGTGAATCCACTTGTTTCAAGCATTTCTTTGACATCATTAGCAGTCGTTTTCGAATAGGTACCATTACCTACTTCAACCTTATATGATGAAAAAGCGATGGATACGCTTAATATTATAATCAAAGAAAATAAAAATATTTTCATTCCTCTCAAACACATTTAAAAAGACTCCTTTCTTTTATTATCCCTTCAAGGAATTACATTCCCCATCTTGAGGGTATTGTAGTTTCTTACAGTTTTTTAAATCGGAACAAATTACGATTAATTGAATAATTCCGTTTTATTCTTATCGAATTTTCCGATATTCGCAAGAAAATATAACGGTGTATATTTACTACCTTAATTTTATATTTCTATTCTTAAGCAATGGGACAGTCAAGAAAAAATACCAGTTAGAATCAATTTCAAAATTGGATTAGAAGCTGTCAGTACTCATTAGTTTTATTATTAATTTAGGATACTGTTTCTTTCGCAAAGTCCACTGTTTTCAGAATACTATAGCTTTCTTTCAATCGTTTTATTATATGGTTGATTATGCTTATTCTCTTTTCGAGATTCAATTTCAGGAAAAAGAGCCTGTTTAACCGATGAACAGTGCTTATATCTACAAGGTCTATTATGTGGAAGATATAATTGATGGGGATTTCATGTTTTTTGAGGAGATTGAATCCGAAATCAAAAAAAGATATGCCAAATTTAAAGATTACCGTAGAGTGGAATGGAAATCTGATTATGGGGATTGTGGTAATAGGAACTTCGGTAATATATGAAGTTTTTCCTTGTTGCCAATAAGCATCAGCATCAGGAATGTAGGGCTTAATGGGTGCTAATCCATCACGAAATCTTCCGAATTGTTTCTTTTTCAGATGACTTTTTCGGGAAATGAATCTATCAGCAACTCTAAAAAATGAACCATAAAATGATGGGAGAAGGGAACTGTCATATTCGTAACCTAAATCATCGAGAATTTTTAATATCCGAGAATCAATATCATAACCTGGTGACCTGAAACCTTTCGGCTTAGTACCAGTAATATTCCCGATGGCATCTTCGGAAGACTTAATTTCTTTGACTAATGCATTATCATCAAACCCTGAGAGTCCAATTATATGTGAGAAACTATGATTAGCGATTTCGTGACAACTTATGAAGATTTCCGTGATAATTGACTTCTTGAAAG
>CAZYWQ010000497.1:0-2571 GCA_964651675.1 uncultured Candidatus Sumerlaeota bacterium
GGTGGAGATCCCTGTATGGGTGAAAAAGCCGCATTGGAATCGAGAGAAGCGATCGGTGAGATGTTAACAGGCGCTGATATGGTTTTTGTTACAGCAGGATTAGGAGGAGGAACAGGCACGGGAGCTTCTCCGATAATTGCACAAATCGCAAAAGAAATGGGCATTTTGACTGTCGCTATTGTAACAAAACCTTTCATCTTTGAAGGTCCAATCAGAATGAGACAGGCTTTATGGGGAATCGATAGATTACGAGAATATGTGGATACATTAATCGTTGTTTCAAATGAGAAATTACTTGAAATTACAGGTCCGAAATCAACATTACTCGAAGCCTTCAATATCGTGAACGATGTATTGTATCAGGGTGTAAGAAGTATATCCGATTTGATAATTGTACCAGGTCTTATGAATGTTGATTTTGCTGATATAAAGATGATAATGGGAGAAAAGGGAGGCGCAGTAATGGGAGTAGGGATTGGAAAAGGAGAAGGAAGAGCTGTTGAAGCCCTGAAGAAGGCGTGTGCAAGTCCTTTATTGGATAAGATCGTAATTGAGGGAGCTAAGGGAATATTAATAAATGTTACCGGTGGTAAGGATATTACTTTAAGAGAAGTCAGTGAAGCTATTAAGGTGATTTACGAGTCAGCGGCTCCAGATGCTAATATTAAATGGGGAGTTGTAATAGACGAAAGTATGAAGGATGAACTGAAAATTACAATAATTGCTACAGGCTTCGAGGAAGAAGAAGAAAATGAGAGTCAACAAGATGAAAATAAGGTTAAGCTAACCAATTCCTCTGGTATGACATTAAGAACAAAATTAGAGTCTCTTATGTCAAAAGAAGCTATGAAGAATACAGGAGAATATAAAAGCCCTCAGAAGCAAATAGAAAAAGTTAATGTGGAAAAAGTATCTGATACTGAACAAAGCGAAATAATTATTAAAAGAGAAGACAGTTTAGATAGAGAACCTTCCATAGAGATAGAAAATAAGCATGAAGATAGCTTGTTGAAGGATTTAGAGCTGGATAATGATATGGAAAAACCAGCTTATTTGAGAAGAAGAAAAAATTTATTTCAGCCTGAACCGTAATTCAGCTTCCCAAAAAGACAAAAATACACCTTTAATGTAATCAAATTGTAATATTTAGCTTGAAGGTTCGTTTTTTATGTCGTATACATATCTTAAGTAAGCGGTTTAAAAGATGGTAAAATTCTAGATTATAAAATATGCTAAGAGAATTTATATTATACAGGTTGATATTTGCCCATGTGGTTGCAGATTTTCCTCTTCAGTTTAATATCGTGTATAAGCTTAAGGTAGAGAAGAGAGAAGGTTTATGGGTTCACATATTAATACATTCGGTTGTGATGATTCTGTTTTTAGCTCCTATTCTGCAGTTAAGACAGTGGAGTTCCATCGTTTTTTTTATAACACTCTGCCATTATTTTTCAGACCGTTTGAAACTTATTGTCCACGAGGAATTCGAGATTACTAATACAAACGGTTTTTTATCAACTTTCTTTTTCCTACTTGATCAGATTCTTCATTTTGTCATTATTTTTGCATCACTATCATTAATAGAAGATGTTCCATTCAATCCCGAGGCAAAGACTGTTATTTCCTATCTATACTATAGTAATAGCGTTATTATTATTTTGGTATTTATTATATTAGCGATTTATTTTAGTCCTATATTTGCTACGATTTCATCAAAGATTTTCTTCAATCCTCATTACAATAGCGGTAATGAACTTGTCTTTGAGAAAAAGGGTATATTATATCGCTTTTTTATAACACTATTTATGCTTTTCTATTATACCTGGATATTAAGTTTGGTTCTTATTGTAATTCGGACATTTTTCGTTAGAAAAGAAAGTCAGACAGTGGCTCTTGGTTTCTATAAGCATAGTGTTAACACATTGATACCATTAGTGTTGGGATTCATTTGTTTTTTAACAGGATGGTCAATGGAAGCTTATAGATATTTATTAGGTTTTGGTATATAAGGTGATATAATTTTTTTCTACTTACCAAATTTCCCCAACTAATTTTGAATGATATTCAAAATATTTATTTCTGTAGAGAACGGTCGCAATCGTTCCCTACAACTTAAGATTTAGGTTGACTTTTTTCGGGGTTGAAAAAATACTATACCATTCTTTGTAAAAAATGAAACTGAAAAGCTCATTGAAGATATTATAACCGTTCTCGTGAGTCTAATACATATCGTTATTAATTATCGGAGTATACAATAATGAAAGTAGCGTTAATCTCATTATATGATGATTATGCGTACGCAGCCAGGTTTTTAGCCACTTATTTAAAGGCAAATGGTCATCAGGTACATCTGCTTAATTTAAAAACTTATGTCATTAAGATGTTTAGTTACGATACAAACGATTTGGAGGAATTTTATAAATCAAGCAGTCTGAGAAATGCGTTTCTTTTATCTCTTCCCTTAGTTCTATTTCCCTCCTATAAAGATGATTGAAAACGCTTAAATAAACATGTTCACAGTTCTTCTTGAATATTTTGAGCATCAATTGAAGTTCTTGCCCACGTATGCAT
>CAZYWQ010000498.1:0-2566 GCA_964651675.1 uncultured Candidatus Sumerlaeota bacterium
ATACAAATTCATGAGGGGTTTAATAACCTAATAATCACTACATGTTCAAAAAAGTTCAAAATTTCATGTACCCTAAGTGATACCTATATGTAACCTAAATGATATGTCAGCGTGCCGTAAATGGTTTTGTCATAATTATTGACATTGCATAAATCTAATAAAATCAACAACTCACTTTGGGATTAGGAATCCATTGCTCTATCCTACTGAGCTACGGGCGCATATATGCATCTTGTTATTTGACAATATCTAAGTTGCCTAAGAATATAAATGTCAAGGTTTTAAATAGATTCACTACATGGAATCAATCATGTTCAAAAAAGTTCAAAACTTTTTGTAGCCTAAATGATACCTAAGTGTAACCTAAGTGATATGTCAGCGTGCCGTAAGTGGTTTTGTCGCAATTGTCGACATTGCATAAGTCAATAAAATCAATACCCTTATTATGGACTCAAAATTCATATCCTTAAAAGAGCACGTTCTTATTATCAGTACCCAAAAGAGAAACGAAACAGTTAGAAAACATAACTATTTTCTTTTTAGAATATTATCTTCATAGCAATAGTTAATCAGTAAAAAATACATAGGTAAGAGCGAAAAAAGTACATATAGATAAGAATATTTTCTCCACTATCCGGAAAATTGCAAAATAATAAGAAGTTGTAGGCAAGCGAATACGAAAACTTCAGATTGATCTCTTAAAAATTTACTACGAAATGAAAAAAAACAAGACTACCACATCTTTCGCTTTTTCCCTTTTTGATTTCTCCGTCTTTTTCTTACACCACCCTTTTTGCCTCCACCTCTTATTCCTATCCCCTGCACAAATCCTTGATTATATCCTTTTATTCTACTTTTTTTAATTTCTTTATCTTGTTTCTCCTTATCATCAAGAATAATAGCACTTCTGGGACAAGCATTTGCGGCATCCTTCAAACATTCTGCGTTTTCGTTTTTTATCCTTGCTTTCTCTCCTACCATTTCTATTCCTTCTGGACAGATATTGGTACAAATACCACAACCTATGCACTCATTCTCAATAATCTGAGGCATCTTTATTCTCCATAATATTATTACAAATTTTTTCTATGGTTTTGTTGCAATTTTTTGGAACACCTTTTTGTCTTTTCCAATCTGTTTTCATCTATTTGTGTCAAGGCAGAATCACCTTATCTTTTTTCTGAAATTCAAAATCTCGCCATTTACAAAACCATCGTCGTGAACTAATTTAGATGATATTCTTCTTTCAAATAGAAAACATTGTTCAATTTCTTGTTTCACTTCTTTTATTGAATCAATATCAGTGTGTGTTGTTAAATGAGTTGGATATACCGAAATAAGTGCATTATTTTTAGCTATTCTATAAACTTCTTCGTACAAGTTTTTTCTGTCTCTCATTGTACTTGAATCGTTTTTGCCGACTAAATGGATAACATCGTAAAGTAAAATAGCGTCAACTGTCTTATCTTTTAAGTGTATTTTCAATTCTCCTTTTGTATCAATTCTTTTAATATTCTTCAAGCCATATCTCTCGGCTCTCTTCATTAACTCATCCAGTTTTTCGTTACTTTTATCTAAAGCATAGACCAAACCATTTTCCTCAACAACTCTTGCAACAGGTATAGTGTAATTTCCATTCCTACATCCAAAATCTAAAACAACTTGTCCTTGTCCAATTCCCACCTTTCTTAGAAAACTCATTCCTTCTTTTTCCATCCAATTTTTAATTTCTCCACCCATGCTTATTCCCTATCTTCTTTTAAGTAGGAACATTTATTTTTATTCACTTTCCCATAGAACCTAAGACACATATCCAAAACTTATTGCCATCAGTTGAGTAAAATAAAATACAGGAATCTCTTTAAAATAAGGATGTTTTTCTTTTATTTCTTTTTGTCTAAAATCAAAATGATTCTCGAACCTTTATTAGATCTTATTGCATCCCTATATTCAGTAGTGGATCCTTTTATAATTTTTAAACTGAGTCCTGAAAGAAGTCTATCAATATTTAACTGATCGAAATAGAGTACTGAATTCTCACCGATGAATCATAGGGAAGTCTTATTTGTCGGTTAGAAGTTTATTTATTCCTTCTGAAGCGATTTTTGCGTCAGCAATGGCGGTTACTGCATCTAAATTGAAATTAACAATATCCCCACCAGCGAAAACTTTTGCAATTGTAGTTTGCCCGTTTTCATCAACCTTAACTTTTCTTCTTTCAGTAAATTCTAATTTCTCAAAAAGTTCTTTAGGAACGAATGAAAAATCAGGTGCCTGCCCAATAGCCTCAATTATCATATCCCCTTCTATAAACATTTCTTTATCTTCATAAAAGGTGGGCGCAAATCTACCTTGCTCATCAAATACCGATTTCAATTTCATACATAGAAGCCCTTTTACATTTCCTCTATCATCTAAGACAACTTCTTTCGGACCCCAAGCAGGATTGAACCAAACTCCTTCTTCTTTAGCCTCTTCAATCTCTTCTTCTTTTGCTGGCATTATATCCCAATCCTCTAAAGATACAGTTTTGGTTACAACTTTTTCTTGAGGGTACTGCATATAC
>CAZYWQ010000499.1:0-2541 GCA_964651675.1 uncultured Candidatus Sumerlaeota bacterium
ATTTTGATATCCAAAGGCCTGTAAAACAACCCATACCGGTTTTTTATCTCTAACGGCCTTTTTTGTCAGATCAACTGTTTCCGCTACCATGACCAAGGAGTCTCGAGGCACAGGATAAGGATCAACCATTAAAATATCTGTGGTATCAGCATAATCTTCAAACTTTTTAGTATCAAATAAAACTACGGATGTGGGATGAACTGAATTTTTTTTGTGAATTAAAGCTCTTTCTTTTTTAATAATTTCTGGCTCTATATTTTGCAAATCTGGTTCATCAGCTAAATACCAGGCAAGAATTGCCGGTGAATTAACATAATTATTTACAAGATCTTTAACTTTCATCATGCCATTATTAATTAAGTAGTCCCCTATTTTTATGCGAGCTCCTGGAAAGATTAATGCCTTTAGCTCTAAATTCTCTGCAGATTTTAAATAGCTTTTTAAATAATCTGGATTGCACTCATATGTGTGCACAGAATTAAAGCCTGCAGACTTTATTTCTTTTAATGCTGAAACAGGGTTTACTGAATAAAGCCCGATGGGGAAAAAAGGCTTACCATCAATAATTAAGAAGTTATCAGTTGTAAAATATCTTTTGGTTTCATCAAGTTTGCTATGATAAATTACATAAAATGACATTGAGATAATAAAAACAAAAAAGACTGCAATCAAAACTCTCTTAATAATTCTAATTTTATGGGTTTTCATTATCTATATTTTTGAACTGATTCAACAGCTTCCAAAAGTTCTCTTTTACGCTTTTCAAGTGGAAAAATAGTTTTGATTCTTTTCCTCGCCCTTTTACCTGATTCTAAGGGTACAGATAGAGCCTCTTTTATTTTTTCTGCAATCATTTCAGGGGTTAACTCCTCGATATAAAATCCGCAGTCTCCAACTACTTCAGGAATAGCCGCCTTCATTGAAACAACGGGGATACATTCGCAGAGCATGGCTTCAGCTATGGAGCAACCAAAACTTTCATGAAAAGAAGCCTGAACATATACTTTTGCCATATTGCATAACTCAACCAATTTATCTCCATATAAACCGCCTATTAAAGATACATTTGCTGGAGCTATTCTTCTCAATTTTTTTAAAGTCCCATCAATATCTGGCCCAATTAAGATAAATTTTACTTCCGGCAGAAATGATGCTGATTTGATAAAAAGCTCCAAACCTTTTTTTATTCGAGTTTCTTTGCTTATCTGTCCAATCGTAATAGCAATATTTTCTTTTGGTATTTCTTCAATTCTTCTAAAACTATTTTCTGAAAAACCGTGATATATCATTTTAACTTTTTGCGGCTGAGCTTTTGCATTTCTTAATGCCTCAAACCTATTAAATTCAGAAACACAAAGAATCAAATCAGCATATTTAAAAACAAATAAAGGACACCATTTCTTCCACCAGAAAGAAAACATCCCGTATTTGATTTCCGGCTCACAGGCAACATCATCCCCACCAGCCACCACAATGCATTTCTTGCCAAATAGTTTTGAAAAGAGAACTGCGAAAAAAGCGTGTAGCTTGCCAAACCAGGAAAAAGCCAGATCTGATTTCAGAATACCGATTATCAGCGAAGGAGCATCTTTTAATCCTTTATAGTGAAACTCTTTAACATTATGCTTAGATTTTAAAATTTCTAAGTCTTTTTTCACAAAATTCATCAATCTTTGATGAACAAAAAGGATATTCACAAAGTAGCTCCGCCCCTCCTTTTAAAAACTTCATATAATAATCGGGCTTTCTTCTCTGCTCTCGTCTCTATAGTATTCTCTCTTGCAACAGCGATACGTTTTTCAACAATTCCTGGTTGGGCTGGTTGTAATGCCTGCCCGCACAGATTGAGGAATTCTTCGGAACTATTCGCTATATGGACTACCTCTTTCAGTGAAAATACTTCTGGCATAGCAGTAGAAACCACAGGTTTACCGCCTGCTAAATACTGGTGAACTTTGTTTGGATATATAGTAACTGTAAATTCATTTAACAGATAAGGCAATAGACAGACATCAATGCCTTTCTGGTAAGCTGAAAGTGTTTCATATGGCCGCCATCCTAAAAAATGCACGTTGGGAAGAGTTCGTGACTCCATGAATGCATTACTTCTTATGAAATTATGGCTTCCATTCAACTTACCAATAAGGACTATAGACCAGGATGGCCTCTGCTTTGCTATATAGTTAATCAATCCCATATCAACAATATCATTAATATTTCCGATTAAACCTATTCTTGGAGAAGGAATTCTTGATAAGTCTTTAGGAACTTGTGTTCCGGTTTCTAAAGATTTCATAAAAAAATTGACATCAGCCGCATTAGGAATAAAACAGGTATTTGGGTTAAACTGCTTCTTTTCTTCTGAAAGGATTCGAGACGTTGCAATAACAATATCAGCCTTTTTTAAGATGTCTTTTTCAGATAAATCAATTTTTTCCCTGCCTGATTTAGATAAACGATAGAATTTTGAATAATTATCATATATTTCGTAACACAATACTCTTTCATCAAGCATTCCTGATACATAACTCTGCGCTGGAT
>CAZYWQ010000500.1:0-2533 GCA_964651675.1 uncultured Candidatus Sumerlaeota bacterium
CCTTTGAATATAGATAGCAAATCAGAAGGTTTAATTCCTGTTCGCAGTTTTGCTATGCAGTTGAGGAATTTAGGTTGGTCAGTTTTCCCATAAGGTTCGCTTTCATAAACACCCGATAACTTTTCAATAGAAACAGTTTCGATTTCGCTGATGAGTTTTATGGCTTTTTTGATGAAGTCTAATCTATCACCAAGATTAGAACCCAAAGAAATATAGACAGTTTTTTTATCTGATAGCATAATAATTACATTTTTCTACCGACGGCTTGAGCAACTTTTCTCACATTTTCAACGAGATGAGCAAATTTTTCGGGTCTAAGCGATTGTCGACCGTCGGAAAATGCTTTATCCGGTTCATAATGGACTTCGACAATCAAACCATCTGCACCAGCAGCAATGGATGCCATACTCATCGGTTCAACCAATCTCCAATATCCCGTACCGTGACTTGGATCAACAATCAATGGCAAATGGCTTAGATGTCTAATCATCGGTATGGCATTCAAATCGAGCGTGAAGCGAGTCATTGTCTCGAAGGTGCGTATTCCTCTTTCGCAAAGAATGACATTGTAATTACCTTTGTCCAGGATATACTCACCAGACATAAGGAATTCCTGAATAGTTGTGCTCATACCCCGTTTTAGCAATACAGGTCTTTTAATTTTACCAACTGCCTTAAGCAGAGTAAAATTCTGAATATTTCTCGCTCCGATTTGAAGTATATCAGCGAATTCCGAGACCAATGGAACATCAGTTGGAGTTATTACTTCCGTGACGATCTTAAGTCCCGTTTCCTTTTTAGCTTTTGCGAGAAGTTTCAATCCCTTTTTTTCAAGACCTTGAAAGGCATAAGGAGAAGTGCGAGGTTTATAAGCACCGCCTCTAAGAACCTTTGCTCCTGCTTTCTTCACCTCTTTTGCAATACGAATGATCTGTTTTTCATTTTCTACAGAGCAGGGACCAGCCATAATGACAATTTCATCGCCACCGATTTTTACATCGCCAACCTTGACAACACTTTTTTCCTTTTTCACTTCTCTACTGGCTAATTTAAAAGGTTTCAAAATAGGAACAACTGACTCAACACCAGGCATTGTTTCTAAGGCTTGCAGAGGTGTTTTATCCTCGTGTCCAACGCATCCCACAACTGTTCTTTCAACTCCCCGAATTATATGTTCTCTATAACCAAGCTCCCTGATTCGTCTTACAACATTTTTTAATTCTTGTTTTGTGGAGTCACGCTCCATTACTATTATCATTTTTATCTCTCTCTATGGATTGGTTTAATTAATACCAAAATAGATTTATTTCTAAGCAAAGTTAAAAGAATGTAACAAGAAATCAAGGAATTTTATTTGCTTTTCTTGGCGTTTATTATTGTAGCAGTCGCTTATATGCGACATTAATTTTATAAGGACAATTTATGAACTTTTTAGTGTCCATTGTTTTCCGAAGATGAATTTTACTATACTGCAAATGTGATTTTAAAGATAGATTGGGTGGTGGTTCGCATTCACTTTCTTACATACTGCCAAACTTCTTCCCTACCCTCCTTTTAAGTGGGTGCACCACCACATATTTCTTTAAATGTGGTAATATAATTATGTAAATCCATCCTTTATCATACAGATTGTTACTAATTTAGTAACAATTATATGTACCTCATATTATATCCTCGTCTTTTCCATACGAAAGGAGGTCAATCCAAGATAGATAACAAACATTTGGTTGATGAATCTTTATTAAAAACAACTTCAGATTATTCTTTGTATAATTTTTTTCATATCATAAACAACTTACCTGATCCGTTAAAGCTTATAATGATTTATCATAGATGTTGTTATGATATTGCCTTCTTTGCCAAGCTTTTCTTTTCTCATTATTGTCGATATTCGTTCAGTCCTTTGCACTATTTTATTTTTGAGCGCTACAAAGAAAATCTCATAAGGGACATCTTTTCGAGAACTGGTAAAAATTTTGCGATAGCAGCTCCAAGAGGCTCTGCCAAGTCGACCATTGCATCATTAATCTTACCGATACACAGCTTGATTTATCAACTTGAACGATACATTGTAATTATATCAGCGACATTGACTCAGTCTAATATCAAACTGAGTTCGATTAAGAACGAACTCATCACAAACAAATTACTACAAGCCGTTTATGGTGAATTCAAAGAGAAAGGTGAACGCTGGTCGACCCGTTCAATTATCTCGAAAGATGTCAAGATCGATGCCTTCTCAGCGGGAACAGAACTGAGAGGCATCTCTTTCAACGAATACAGACCTACCAGAATCATCCTTGATGACTGTGAAGATTCACGAAAGATAATGAATCCTGATTTGCGAGAGCAGTTATACGAATGGTTCTGCGAAGTGATTGAAAATCTTGGAGATTCCTATACTAATATCAATGTTGTCGGCACGATTCTTCATCAGGAATCGCTTTTATCGAAACTTGTTAAGAGGGCAGATTATCAAACGGCAATTTTTCGTTCCATCATTAATTTTTCATCCAAACAAGCCCTCTGGAAC
>CAZYWQ010000501.1:0-2533 GCA_964651675.1 uncultured Candidatus Sumerlaeota bacterium
ATTCAGTGATTATATTAATGAAATGGAAGAAAAGAATACTAATCTAAATAAACTAATAGAAAAATATCAGGGCACACCTTATGAGTTTTTGGCACTAATTGAAAAAGAACAAAATAATATTGAGCTTTTCCAATTTTTGAAATTAAACAGGTATCTAATCGATGACGGCGTTGAAAAAACACTCGAACAGATAAAAATGCTGATAGATGAAAATGGAGAAAGTAAGAATATATACAAACATAAAATAATGTTAGCAGACTTTTACTTTGAGCTTGCCAAAGACTATGCCTTATTTAACAATCCCGAACAGACAACATTCAACTACGATGAATTTTTCAAGTTTATCAAAGCGGCAAAAAACATCTACGATTCGATTGCTTATACTGATGGCATACCCGAGAAATTAGAAGCGAGAGGAAAGGCTATGGCAATCGAGGGTTATGATAGAGAAATAAGGGAACTATACAAATAGCAATTTTATACAGGAAATAGTCCCTTATTAAACATTGAATTCCTTAGCCTTAACACCTGTTGAAATACCTTCAGCCAGAAGTCTGAACTCATCGGGGCTTGTAGCATTCATCACAGCATCTTCATAAGTAATCAACTTTTTCTTATATAAATCAAGTAGCGACTGATTGAAAGTTTGCATACCAACATGACCGCCCTGTTCAATATGCTGAGCAAGTTCAAGTGTCCGTCCTTCGTGAAGCAGCTTCTTAATAGTAGGTGTATTAATCATAATCTCAACAGCAGGAATTCTACCCATACCTTCACTCATTGGCAACAATCTTTGAGAGATAACTCCTATAAGACACAAAGCAAGCTCCATCCTGATTTGATGATGGAGATAAGCAGGGAAGTAATTGATGATTCTCTCTACGGTTTGAACAGCATCCACAGTATGTAATGTACTTAAGACAAGGTGACCAGTCTCAGCAGCTTGAATAGCCGTTTTAATAGTTTCCAAATCCCTCATCTCACCGATTAGAACAACATCCGGACTTTGTCTCAAAACCTGCCTTAGTGCATCGTGAAAACTGCGTGTATCGAATCCAACTTCGCGCTGACTAATAATTGAAACATTATCTTGATGAAGATACTCAATAGGATCCTCGATTGTAACAATATGACATTTTCGCATAGTATTGATATGATTGATCATCGTAGCAAGAGTAGTTGATTTACCGCAACCTGTGGTACCAGTAACTAAGATAAGACCTCTTCTCTTTTCAGACATAGATCTGATGACTGGTGGAAGATTCAATTCTTCAAAAGACAAATCAGGCGTTAGAATAGCTCTCATCACCATTGCGATAGAGCCTCGTTGTCGGTATATATTCACACGAAATCTGCCGATACCTTTAATACCGTAAGCAAGGTCCATCTCAGGAGTGTTTTCGAAGTACTTTGCCTGTGCCTCATTCATCAACATATAAGCAAGTCTTTTAGTATCTTCTGTGGACAACTCGGGATAATCAAGAGGAACGATTACATTGTCAATTCGCAAGCAAGGTCTTTGCCCTGGCTTCATAAAGATATCCGAAGCCTTTCTTTCTATCATTTCTGTTAATAAGTCTTCCAGCCTCATATATCCTTCCTCCCGATACTATAATATTTAAAACCTAACCTCTTTAACACATTTGGGTCATACATATTTCTCCCATCAAATATTATCGGATTTTTCATAAGTTTCTTTATCTTTTCGAGATTAAGATATTTGAATTCATTCCACTCCGTTACAATTATTAGCCCATCTGCACCTTCTGCAACCTCGTAAGGACCCTTACAGTAGGTTATGGACTTAAGCACTTTTTTCGTATTTTCCATAGCTACGGGATCGTACGCTTTTATTCTGGCTTTTTTATCGATCAAAAGGTTTATAATTTCGATGCTTTTAGCATCTCTCAAATCATCAGTATTCGGTTTAAATGCCAATCCGAGTACGCCAAAAACCTTACCTTCCAACTTATCATACTTTTCGGTTATTCTATTTAAAAATCTATTAACTCTTTTATTATTCTCCTTGATAACCTCTTCGAGTATTTTAAAATCCTCATTAAAATACTTTGCGGTATGGACAAGACTCAAGGTATCCTTCGGAAAACAAGAGCCACCAAATCCAAGTCCTGCCTGCAAAAATGGTGCTCCAATCCTTGAATCAAAGCCCATTCCTTTAGCCACAAGCGTAACATCAGCGCCAGCCTTCTCACAGATATTTGCAACCGAATTAATAAAAGAAATTTTTGTTGCCAAAAAGGCATTAGAAGCATATTTTATCAGCTCAGCACTTGGTACATCGGTAATTAACATCGGTCTCTCCAAAGGTGCGTATAATTCAAGTAACTTCATCGCAACCTGCTGATTAGGAGCGCCTATGACAATACGCTCAGGATATAAGGTGTCTGCTATAGCTGAGCCTTCTTTCAGAAACTCCGGATTGGAAACAACATCAAAGTCATCATTGCATTTTTTATTCTTTTCAATAATATTTCTGACAATATCACCGGTTCCCACAGGAACTGTACTTTTA
>CAZYWQ010000502.1:0-2520 GCA_964651675.1 uncultured Candidatus Sumerlaeota bacterium
ACAAGGATACCATCGGCAGTCGCCTCCAGTGTCGCAGTATGCAAGGATAACAATTGCCTCAACCCCTCTTCTGCCTTCTTGCGCTCGGTAATGTCGCGTAAGAATACGAAAAGTCGTCCACCGTCTTTTTTGGTATAGTTAACACTAATCTCAATATCAACAATTTCCCCGTCTTTACATCTATGGCGAGTTTCAAAGCGATCTCCACCTATCTTCATTATCTTCTGGATACGCTGCACCACCTCTTCTGGTTTTTCTGCTGCTTCAACATCTGATATCTTCATTTTTAGTATTTCATCACGGCTATAGCCTATTAGGCGACAATAGGCATCGTTTACATCCTGGAAGTGACCTTGCATATCAATAATCCAAAAACCATCGATAGTAGTGCGTAGAATCATTCTATAATGTTCTTCTGCTCGCTTGCGTTCGGTAATTTCTTTGTTGAGATTATCTATGGAGGTAGTAGTCCTTTGCAAATCTTGAACCATCTGATTCAATGCTCTTGCTAAATCTCCTATTTCATCGTTTGTTTCGATTTTAATTTGTGTATCTAATTTGCCTTCGCCTATTTTGATGGCGGCATCTCGCAGGTTTACAATTGGTTTTGTGATTCTTCTTGTGAGATAGATACCGACAACAATAGCTAAAACAAAACTGAAAAGTATAATCCATATCGTTAAAATAAGCATATGAATTATATTTGCATATGCTTCCTTAAGAGGCAATTCAATCACAACTGCCCAGTCAGGTACACCAAGCATTACAAAGGTCGATACAACAAAATTTCCTTGTATCCCCTTTGATATTTCACCAACAGCTTCATCACCACCTTCTAAAAATTCGCCGACTTCTCTCAAGTAGCTTAAATTTTCACCTTTTAAAACACGACTAATATCACCAAAGGCGATAAGGTTACCCTGTCGGTCTATAACATAAGCTAAACCTTTCTTACCAATCTTTATACTGCCTACTAAATCCCACATACTTTTTAAATTTACTTCAGCAATCAATGCTCCCTGAAAATCGTCAAAGACATCTCTGACTGGAGTAGCCATTATAATTAATGGTTCACTAGTTATTTCATCAATGTGTACTGGACTAATATATGTTTTCCCCTGGTGTGATGCAAGAAACAGGTCGGATTTGTTCTGTTCTAAAAAGTCACAGGGTATTAAATTCGATAGACGAGAAATTTTCGCCATCTCCTTTTCTTCCGCATCTAATAGAATCAATTGACGAAAAGCTGGTTCAAGACCTAATAGCTTTTCCAAAATTAATTTTTGTTCTTCTTGAGGAATAGTTGTTAGATTACTAAGATGGACCGTTGTATCCAAAATGCTAAACTTGTTTTCTATAAAACTCTTGACTTGATTGGCGGCTTCTTGAGCGATCAGTTGTTGTTGATTAGCAATGACTTCCCGTTGTGTTAGGTAATTGAAATATATTTCCAGACCACTGGCAATTAGCAGAATCACTAAACTCAGGACTAAAAAAGCAATGGATAAAGTGACTTTTAAACTCCGAAAAGCCTTCATTTTTCTTGCTTCAAGTACCTTAGACATTTTAGCGGATTATCTCCTTTGCTCTACTTAACAAACCTTCGGGGACTTCTATACCCATTTCTTTAGCTACTTTGTAATTTATCTTCAAATATGCATCAGGTGTGACAATTGGTATACTCCCTGCTGGAATACCTTTAAATATCTTATCAGCAAGTGGTGCTGCCAGGCGACCTATTTCGTAAAATTTAGATTCATAAACAAAAATACTGCTGTAGTCCTCATCGATATATACACCACCAATAGGTATATTGTGTTTAACTGCAAACTCTTTTAACAGTGCAAAAGCGTCGGGCGAAACCGTAAGAGGCTGCCCCATAGTCATTATAAAATCTATGTCGATATTAGTTGATGTATTTCGTTGCTGCAAATCAGCTTGAATTTCTGCCAAATTCTTACAATTAGATTCTATTAATTCGATTTCCAATGATGAAGCTGTAGGACGTAATACTTGAAGTACTGGGGGAATAGCAGGGAAATTTATATCATAATTTATATAGACTTTTTTTGCCTGTGGCATCAATTCGTGCAAAATTTCTAATCGTTTAGCAGTAATGTCTGGACCAGGATCTCTGACTCCAGTGATGTTTCCTCCTGGTTGTTTGACACTCTCTACTAGATTACTCCCTTCAATCATACCTTGAGCAAAAACTAAGGGAATATTCGTTCCTTGAGTATATGACTTGGCTGCTAAGGCTGCCTCAGTAGGAAATGCAAAAATTAGATCAACCTTTTCATTCATAAATTTCTTAAGTATTTTTTGTTCTTCAGAAGAATTAAAACTAGCTATATTAAAATCATAAGAAATATTCTTTCCCTCAATGTATTCCAACTCTGTCATTTTGGTTTTGAAGCCATCGACTATACTACCCATTGTAACAGCTTCACACAAAATACCTACACGATATACCTTGGATTTCTTTTCAACACAGCTGCTTAAAAGCGTACAAGTTATAAC
>CAZYWQ010000503.1:0-2519 GCA_964651675.1 uncultured Candidatus Sumerlaeota bacterium
GAGCAATACCACCGGATGTGGTTACTGTCCCTTGATATGTGATTGTATCGGGACCCGCTCCATACAAATATGCAGCGAAAATAACGGTTAATACTCCTATTAAAATCAATGTAACATTTTTATTTCTTTTCTTTATCATTGTATTAATCCTCCTTCTTATCACAAAAAAGTTAAATCTAATTACTTAATTCTTTAGTAAACTTTATTTCTCGAAAGCTTGCCAGTTGCGAACATTAGTTTCTGTTCTTATAGGAGCATGAACACCGTGATAGAGCCTGTGACCAGAACCTGATTGGGATAATCCGACAGCACATTGTCCTGCTGAAGCATTTATAACATTACTACTTGCATCAGTTATTCTTTGTCCACCTGCAGGAGCAATAACATCTTCGTGAATAGTATCGCCTGATAGATTCTGCCGAATTCCTGCCCAACATATCGCTATTAACACGGCAAAAAGAAATAAACAAAATATGATTTTTATCATCGAGGATTGTACTTGTCTTTTCCTTATCCGAACACGCATAGAGCCATCACCTCCTTTATACGAATATTTATTCTCTCCCCTCTAAACAATACTATCCGATAAAGAAAAATAATGTTCTCAGCAATAAACCTAACAAGTTTGTATATAAAAAAGATAAAATGAACCGTCCTTTTGATTTACAACCCTTTATTACAGAATAATATATACTTAGGAGTGGATACTGTCAACATTTTTCGACTCTATTAAAGCCTTGACTATTTGAATCTTTAAAGAAAAGCTTGTTTTATAAAATGTGAAAGTAAAATAGACTCAATACTATACGAGGTATTAGTATATGAAGAATAATCAGCCTATTAGGGAAAGATTACATATTTTATTTTTGGTTCTTGTATTTCTATGCTCGATCAATTGTGCCGTTGTGCTCATACCAAATTTGCTTCCGAGAAAAGGTTCTCTTACCGAAGTGAAAACTGTTAAATCAAAAAAGTTTTGGATTAGAGATAAAATCCTGATTATCGATATCAACGGAGTAATAAGTTCCATCGATAACGATTCTTTATTGGGTATAGGAACGAAGAATACGGTCGAGGAGGTAAAGGACAGATTATTAAAGGCTGAACAGGACCCCAATATTAAGGCATTAGTACTGAGACTTAATAGTCCTGGTGGAGAGGTAACTTCAAGCGACATTATTTATGAGGAACTTAAAAGGTATAAAGAAAATACCAATGTGAAAATCGTTACCTGCTTGATGGATTTGGGAACAAGCGGTGCTTATTATGTGGCAGTATCATCCGATAAAATAGTTGCTCATCCTACGACAGTAACTGGATCAATCGGGGTAATTACGCAGTTGTTTAATTTGAAAAAACTCGCTGATTCCATCGGATTGGAATTTGTCGCCATTAAATCGGATGATAAAAAAGATATGGGATCGATGTTCAAACATCTTACAGAAGAGGAAAGACAAATCTTCCAGAATTTAATAGATACGATGTTTAATCGATTTATCGATGTTGTGGCTGAAGGAAGACCATCTATGACGAGAGAAGAGATTAGAAAACTTGCTGATGGCAGGATTTTCACTGCAAAGGAAGCACTTGAGAATAAACTTATTGATAAGATTGGCTATTTAAACGATGCGATAGAATTGGCGAAAAAGGAAGCGGGAATTGATGATGCAAATATTATCTTTTACAAAAGACCAAGAGAGTATAAAGGGAATATATATTCATCTTCAGAACCATCTATTTTTAATCCGAAAATTAATCTTATAAATATCGATCTGGGAAGTCTTTTGAGTTATTCCACACCCCAATTCTTCTATATCTGGAATCCGAATTGAGAAATCACGGAAGCACGGAATTACAGAATAGGAAGTTTTATTTAAAGAGGTGAAAAAGAATGCCACGATATATTAGAAAAATGTCACAAAAGAGTGGGCTTCCTCCGGGAACTCTTGTTCATATCGGAGAGAAGAAGACAGAAAAGGTAAAAATCACAATCATCGATTATGATGAATCACACTTTCAGGAGAAAGAAGCTAAGACGATTGAAGAGTGTTTCCCTTTCAAAGACACACCGACTGTGACCTGGATCAATGTTGATGGAATTCACCAATTAGATATAATAGAAAAAATTGGAAGTCAGTTTGGATTTCATTCTCTGTTATTGGAAGATATTGTTGATACAAGCCAACGCCCGAAAATGGAAGATTATGATAAGTACATCTTTATCGTATTAAAAATGCTTTGCCATAATGGCAAAAATGATAAAATAGATGCGGAACAGGTGAGTATGATCCTGGGTCCGAATTTTGTTATTTCCTTTCAGGAACGACAGGGAGATGTTTTTAATAATGTTCGAGATAGAATCAGGAAAGATAAAAGTCGTATTAGAAAAATGGGCTCGGATTATCTTGCCTATTCCTTGATCGATGCTGTTGTTGATAATTACTTTATTATTTTGGAAAAACTTGGTGAGAAGATAGAGGGACTTGAGGGAGAGCTGGTTACTAATCCCCAAAGGCAGA
>CAZYWQ010000504.1:0-2515 GCA_964651675.1 uncultured Candidatus Sumerlaeota bacterium
GGGTTAGAGGTGTCGACATCAAATATCCGGAATTTGAGGAGACCGCTGCCGATGAATTCGAAATATTGGATTTGAGACTATGGGCAAACTGCCTTCAAGCAACAAGAGAAATTGATCAGGTCTACAATTTAGCCGCTGATATGGGTGGAATTGGATACATCACGGCTTATCTTGCTAACATAGCACGGAATAATATATTAATAAATGCACATATGTTAGAAGCCAGTAGAATCAATAATGTTAAGAGATTTCTTTTCTCATCATCAGCTTGTGTATATGCTCAATACAAGCAAAAAAGCGAAGATGTAACTCCACTCAAAGAAGAAGATGCTTATCCTGCTGATCCAGAGCGAGGTTACGGTTGGGAGAAACTTTATACCGAAGAATTGTGCAAATATTACTGGAGTGATTTTAAATTTGAAACACGAATTGTGAGATTCCATAATGTTTATGGTCCTTTAGGAACCTATGAAGGAGGAAAAGAAAAAGCTCCTGCTGCAATATCGCGAAAAGTAGCTTTGACAAAAGACGGTGAAGAAATAGAAATTTGGGGCGATGGTAAACAAACAAGGTCTTTTATGTATATAGATGATTGTGTGGAAGGCTTAATCAGGCTTATGCAATCCGAACATAGAGATGCTTTGAACTTGGGAACAGACCGCTTAATCTCGATTAATGATTTGGTTGATATGGTTTGCAATATTGCCGAGAAAAAATTAGTTAAGAAACACAATCTTTCAAAGCCACAAGGAGTAAGGGGAAGAAACAGTGACAATTCCAGACTGCGTCAGGTTTTAAAATGGGAACCAAAAATCACTTTGGAAGAAGGTATGAAGGACACTTATAAATGGATAAAAGGTGAGCTTTTAAAAGCAGGGAGGATTAAGTAGGGATTTTGGATGGACCAAAAAAAACCTTCGGTTATAATATTATATCATTTTTTCTATCCTGATGATGTTGTTAGTTCACGCCACTTCACTCAATTTGCTGAAGAGTTAGTTAAGAGAAATTGGGATGTAACTGTTTTAACGAGTAATCGTTATTGTCGTTATCCCAAAAAGAAAATCGATAAAAGGCAGGAAGTCTGGAATGGAATAAAGATTATACGAGTTTATCGACCTGGTTGGAATCAAGCAAATAAGATCTGTCGTATTGCAAATTCAATATGGATTATAACAAGCTGGTTTTTTAAATTACTTCAAGTTCCCAAAGCTGATGTTATTATAATTGGTACTGACCCACCATTTTCAGCAATATTATTTCCTCTGTTAAAATTTTTCAATCACTCCAAAATATTAGCTCATTGGTGTTATGATTTATTTCCAGAGGCAATCATAGCGGATAGTCGTTTCAATCTGATAAAATGGCTTGCTAAAAGATTAAAGATTGTAATGCGTTTTGCATATCGATATGTAGATTTAATAGTCGACATTGGAAGTTGTATGCGTAAGCGACTAAGTCTATACAAGCATAAGGCAAAGAAAATAACATTAGTTCCCTGGGCATTGGTTGAACCTGAAAAGATTGAAGATGTAGATGTTATAACTCGAAAAGAATTATTTAGTGATGCGAAGCTCGCACTACTTTATTCGGGGAATATGGGAAAGGCACACGATTTCTCTTTGTTCATCAAACTTGCGCGAATACTGCAGTCAAAAAGTGATGAAGTAATTATTAACTTCGCCTGCCGAGGTAACAGATATGATGAATTAAAGAATGCTGTTCAATCCTCGGACAAAAATATTCGATTTGCAGATTTTGCCGATGAATCCGAACTCAAAAAGCGACTTACCTGTGCTGATATTCATTTATTAAGTATGTTACCAGGCTGGGAAGGGATTGTTGTACCATCAAAGTTTTTCGGCTCAATGGCTGTTGGAAGACCTGTTCTTTATGCAGGTCCAGAGGATTCCGCTATTGCAAAGTGGATTCGTGAGTTTGATGTGGGTATCATTCTATCTGATGATAATATTGAGAATGTATGTAACGAATTGTTATCGATACTTAAAGAACCTGATCGATTAAACCAATGGAAAGAAAATGCCTTTCAATCTTATAAAAATCACTTTTCTAAATTTTATGTGACTAATCAATGGGATAAAATTCTAAGAGAGATGATTCAGACGGAAAGTCATTCTTCTTAGACCTGCTTAAAAAGGGTAAATATCAAATGGGACTGGAACGGAAGATATTCTCAAATAGTCTAATTAATATTTCCTG
Source organism: uncultured Candidatus Sumerlaeota bacterium (assembly GCA_964651675.1). Classification (GTDB taxonomy): domain Bacteria; phylum Sumerlaeota; class CAZYWQ01; order CAZYWQ01; family CAZYWQ01; genus CAZYWQ01. The sequence goes on from CAZYWQ010000504.1 coordinate 2,221, forward strand.
TAATATATTAAGTAACGCCTTAAAATTTTTAGCAATTTTCTATTTGATAAATTATTTAGATAAGGATGCATTTGGTAAGTATCAATTTATTATTTCATTCATTACGATTTTGTCAATCTTGACTGATCTTGGCGTGAGTAATATTACCATCAGAGAAATTTCAAAAAGTAAAAATGAGTTGGATCGTTACTTAAGCAGTAGTATTATTCTTAGGCTCTGTTTAGGATTAATTGTATTTATACTTTCAATCATAATCATCTTTATCTTTCATCACTTTCAACCTGCGAAGTATGAT
>CAZYWQ010000505.1:0-2509 GCA_964651675.1 uncultured Candidatus Sumerlaeota bacterium
GTACTGTAACGGAAATATATGATTATCTTCGTGTGCTTTTTGCCAGAATAGGTGAACCACATTGTTATCAATGCGGCAAACCAATCACTAAACAGACTCCTCAGCAAATCGTCGATTCTATACTTCAACTGCCTGAGAATACGAAAATTATCGTTCTTGCACCAATTGTTAAAGATAGGAAGGGAGAATATACGCAGCTATTCTCCCAGATTCAGAAAGAAGGTTTTGTTAGAGTTAAGGTCGATGGCAAGATGTTTGACTTGAGCGAGAAGATTGCTCTTGATAAGTATAAAAAGCATTCAATCGATATAGTCGTCGATAGACTTGTCATAAATGAAGGTGTCAAGCAAAGACTCACGGATTCCATCGAGTTATCGTTAAAGAAGGGAGAAGGAGTCGTTAAGATCGAAGTAGTCGGATATCCGAAAGGAGATAAAAGCAAAGAAAAAGAGTTTCTCTTTAGCGAAAAATTTGCCTGCGTGGACTGTGGAATCTCGCTTGAGGAGCTTACTCCGAGAGTTTTTTCATTCAATAGTCCTCACGGTGCCTGTCCTGTTTGTAATGGACTTGGTGTAAAACTCGAAATGGATCCGGATTTGGTCATCCCAGATAAATCGAAGTCTATAAATGAAGGTGCTATCGATTGTTGGGAACGAGCCACTCCGAAAACAATGCCAAAAAGTAAGAGTGGAATGTACAGATGGTGGTATTCACAGCTTGAAAAAGTTGCGTATCACTACGGATTCTCTCTGGATGTTCCTTTCAATAAACTGAGTAAAAAAGAGCAGAAATTGATATTGTATGGTTCGGGTGGTGAAGAGATAGAATTCAAGCATATTTTTGGTCATGGTGGGACATATTTGAGTAAAAGACCATTTAGTGGTGTTATTCCTGACCTTGAACGAAGATACAGAGAGACAATATCTGAGGGAATGAGAGATATTCTTTCTCGTTATATGTCAGCTCATCATTGTCCAGATTGCAATGGAGAAAGACTGCGAAAGGAAGTCCTGTCGGTAAAAATTGGTGGTCTGAATATTTCTCAATTCACAAAATTTTCCATCACAGAAGCTATCAAGTTTTTTGATAATTTAAAATTGAATAAGACGCAACAATACATTGCGAAAGAAATTATAAAGGAAATAAAAGCGCGACTTGGATTTTTGATAAATGTTGGATTAAATTATCTCACTATCGACCGAACTGCCAGTACATTATCCGGTGGTGAGGCTCAACGGATCAGGCTTGCAACACAAATTGGCTCTCAGTTAGTCGGCGTTCTATACATCCTCGATGAACCGAGTGTCGGATTACATCAGAGAGATAATGCGAAACTTTTATCGACGCTCAGTGAGTTAAGAGACATCGGAAATACGGTTATAGTCGTTGAGCATGATGAACAGACGATCAAGAATGCTGATTATGTCATCGACTTAGGACCTGGTGCAGGAATTCACGGCGGGAATGTTGTTATATGCGGAACACCAAAAGATGTTATTAAATGTCCCAATTCTATTACGGGAAAATATTTGTCTGGGGAATATCGAATCAAAACACCTAAAGAAAGAAGAAGTTTCGATCCGGATAAATCTATAGAAATCTTGGGCGCCAAACAACATAATCTCAAAAAAATCGATGTTAAAATTCCCATTGGTGTCTTCACTTGCATTACAGGCGTTTCTGGTTCTGGTAAATCGACTTTAATCTATGAAATATTATACAAAGCTCTTGGTGAAAAATTGTACCGCTCAAAAGAAAAACCTGGTTCTCATTCTTCTATCAAAGGTATTAAATTCATAGATAAAGTCATCAATGTCGATCAATCACCAATTGGCAGAACACCGCGTTCTAATCCGGCGACTTATACGGGTTTGTTCACATACATCAGAGAACTCTTTGCGACATTGCCTGAATCACGAGCAAGAGGTTATAAACCAGGTCGATTCTCTTTTAATATCAAAGGTGGAAGATGTGAACATTGTAAGGGTGATGGCATCATCAAAATCGAAATGCACTTTTTACCAGATGTTTATGTTCAATGCGAGGAATGCAAGGGAGAACGATTCAATCGCGAAACACTTGAAATAAATTATAAAGGTAAGAACATTGCTGATGTGCTTGATATGACTGTTGAAGAGGCGCTTGAGTTCTTTAAAAATCATCCAAAAATCAAAAGGAAACTCCAGACATTATACGATGTCGGAATGTCGTATATCACGCTTGGTCAATCTGCTACTACCTTCTCAGGTGGAGAAGCTCAGCGTATCAAATTATCCCGAGAGTTGAGTAAACGCGATACCGGAAAAACTATTTATATCCTCGATGAACCTACGACTGGACTTCACTTCGACGATATCAAAAAACTTCTGAATGTCCTCAGGAGATTAGTTGATAATGGAAGCACTGTTGTCGTGATTGAGCATCAACTCGATGTAATAAAAACAGCTGATTATATTATCGATTTAGGACCCGAAGGTGGTGAAGAGGGCGGTTATATAGTAGCCACAGG
>CAZYWQ010000506.1:0-2506 GCA_964651675.1 uncultured Candidatus Sumerlaeota bacterium
TGAGCGCATTGCTATAAGGCATCATCACAGCCATCTTCTTATCTTTTTTAACATCTGCAAGATAATGAATCGATGCATTCAGATACGCTGGATTTTTGAATAGGTTCGGATTACTACACCATTTATCCATAAAGACAGCACCGGATAATAGTTGCTGTATACTTACACCCATTACTCCCACAAAGAGTAATCCTGATGGACTTAACACTGAGAATCTTCCACCTACATTTTGTGGAATTTCAAGAATGTCCATTCCCTCTTTGATAGCGACCTTGCGTAAATCACCTGTCTCAGGATCAGTCGTGGCAATAATTTGCTTTGCAATGGCTTTCTTACCACATTTTTTTGCAATCGCATCTCTAACAATCATAAAAGCTGAAGCAGTTTCTGCTGTAGAACCGCTCTTTGAAATGACATTGAAGCAACTCTTTTTCAAGTCGATGGAATCCAAAAGTGCACATATAAATTCCGGATCGGAATTATCAATTACATAAGTCCGAGGAGTACCCTTTCTCATATTGTTTGGTAAAGTATTATGATAGAGATGGTTGAATGTAGTATTCAGAGCGATCTGTCCGAGTGCTGATCCACCGATACCTAAAACGATGAAGTTTTCATACTCCGACCGAATTCTATTGGCAATTTTTTTCACTTTCAGGACAGTTTTGTTGTCATACGGTAAGTTATAAAAGCCCATCAATCCTTTTCGAGCTTTTTGCAATGCCTTGTGGATGTTATTAGCCCTCTTTTGTAGAGACCTAATCTCCTTTAACGAGATTCCATCCTTTGATCCGATAGAAATGGATAAAGCGTTATTATAGTCAAATATCAATTTCTTTTTGTTATCCATCCTTTTATCCTCTAAATACAAAAATTTACAGATGCTTATAGATTCACACTATTTTATTACATAGAATTTCTTTATCCAAAGTGTCAATTGATATATTCAAAGAGGAACAATGATTAATAAAATGATTGATATTAAATTTCTGACGAAATGTATAGCTGCAACTATCCAGAAAGGTGACTTTTTCTTATGCTCATATAGAATAAACGAATACGCAAAAAGTAGTCCTATAACAAATCCTCTAAATACATCTCCTACACTAAAAGTGTGTCCTATCCCAAATACTATGGCAGACACAAACGCAATAAAAACATCTTTTTCTTTTGTGAATTGAACCATTCGCAATAATTTTACAACAAGCCACTGGGCAATAAATGTTTCAATTAATGGTGCTAAAACCAATCCTAATATTATGTCCACAAAATTCAGTTGAAGTATTGCTTCATCACTCCCACCAAATACATAATCAAGTATAAATAGTATTGGTAAAATTGGAATAATGATAACAAATGATAAGAAGACTACCATAAATATGAACTTGAAAGGTGATAGATTGCTTAAGAAAAGGTGGAACTTCAATATGGTTCTTGCGATTTTTTTCATTTTCAAAATTAGCAATGCTTTATGTAAAACAAAATAAATTTAATCCAAGTTATTAACCTCTATCCTGATATTGTCTAACTTTGAAATGTGCACCAAGTGATTCAGCCAACTCTTTACATTTCTTTAGATTCACTTCAGGTTTCGCTACGACAGTCGCAGTTACCTTCGGTATATATTTAACAGCCTCATGGATAAATTCTTTCACTGTATCGAAGGCATCCTCCGCAATCATTGGTTTGCACAAAGCATAATACTGCTCTTTATTATCGGAATTAAGACTCACGGATACTTTGTCAATGAGTCCTTTTAATTCAGGGAGTATATTTCTCTTATTGATTACATTTCCATGACCATTTGTGTTCAACCTCACCTTCACACCCTTTTCCTTAAGCCATTTTGCAACATCTTTTATTAAATCGAGTCGCAAGGTTGGTTCTCCATAACCGCAAAAAACGATTTCATCATATATTGTAGGATTTCCTATGGCTTCGATTATCTCTTCAGCAGATGGTTCTTTCTCCAAAAAGAGATAGTGTCCCTTGACCGTATAATCTCTACCTCTCGGACAAAACTCACAATTGTTTGTACACCGATTCGTGACATTTATGTAAAGTGAATTTCTTATTTTATATACTATCTTGGACTCTGATTCTATTGGAATCTTAAACAACTTGCTCGCATTAAGAGTTGTCACTCTTTCAACATCTTCTACCGAAACTTCTTTCAATTCAGCAAGCACCTTTGCAACCTGAACAACATAAGATGGCTCATTTCTTTTGCCTCTGTATGGAATTGGCGCCAAATAGGGAGCATCCGTTTCCAACATCAATCTGTCGATCGAGACTCCTTTGATGATTTCTCTCAATTTAATAGCATTTTTAAAGGTGATTACACCTGTCACCGAAATATAAAATCCCATATCGAGAAATGCCTTGGCATTCTCAGAATCCCCCGAAAAACAATGCACAACACCTTTTCGCTCTGATAAAGACTGATTCTTCAGGATATCAATCAAGTCATCATAAGCATCTCTACAGTGCATTACGACAGGCAGAT
>CAZYWQ010000507.1:0-2489 GCA_964651675.1 uncultured Candidatus Sumerlaeota bacterium
TTAGTGAAACAGTTGTTGTCGGTGAATCAGGATCATCCGAATAAATCTCAAGATTTGCTGTTTTTGAACCCACATTATATGGATCAAAATAGAGTTCTATATCAACCGAATCATACATCGCTAAAGGTGTTGATGGTGCAGATGTTGTAGTATAGAATTCGGTATGATTGGTACCGGTGATTGCAAATTCGCTTGTAATAGTAAGATCCCCGAAGTTAGTATTAGTCAGAGTAACGGTTACAGGACCTTTTGCACCAGCATTGTATAATTGAGTTCCAAAATCAATACTCGATTGACTAACATTGGCATTCCCGCCACTTGTAGTGAAAAGATAGGCTCTACCTGCATCAGAATAGCTACCGACATTTTCTTGAGTGGCACCAACAAGAAGGTCATTTTTACCATCACTATCATAATCTGGAACAGTAGCCACACTACAAAAATATCCTTCGTAATCAGGATTTGGAGAGTAAAGGGATGTTATTAAAGTTGGTGATGTTCCCGAGTAATGGGAATAAATGTATACTATACCATCCTTATAATATTGATAGGTATTGCCAGAACCGATGGCAATATCCGGATTTGTGTCACCGTCTAAATCGCCCACTTCACACATCATACAACCGAAATTTCGATTATCTCCGGGATCAGGTGAATATATCGTTTCTAATAAGGCACCGTCTGCACCTGAAAAGATGTAAACGACTCCTTCATTGGTATCTGAAGAAGAACCAGTTGTGACCGCATCATAAGAATTGGTCATAATTTCGGGTATTCCATCACTATTAGCATCAGGAATAAAAATAAACCAACCCCCGAAATAATTGAAATTTTTAGGTTCGGGATCGTCGATCTGATAAATCAGGCTTCCTGTATCACTTGAGAAAACAACAATAGCACCTGTTCTTAATGATGAACCATTCGGTTGGACCATCAAACCTATAATAATATCTTCTTGTCCATCTGAATCAAGATCAACGATATTAGAAACTTTAGAAACATAACCATCATTGTTCGGATTTACAACAGGAACTTCGAATGTATTAAGCAACGCATAATCGCTACCAGAATAAATACACACCTTGCAATTATTCGCTGGAGATACTTGATTTTCCGTGATTAGAATATCTTTTACACTGTCACTGTTTGTATCCTGGATCAAGCTTGAATCTTGCCCGAACATAAGATACTCTGCTGGCGCTGCTGGTTCGAAAGTATGCATTAGCGTTCCTGTGGCACCATTGAACAAATAAGCACGACCTACCATATAATATGTAACATCTTCGCCAGGTGCTCCCACTATGATCTCCGGAATAGAATCACCACTCAAGTCTTCAAGTATTCGTGTATTGTGAAAAAGACCATAGTCTTGTGCATTCGGTGATTCAAGAGTTCGGATTAAAGAACCATCGATGCCGGAGAAGATATGAACCTTTCCTCGTAAATAGTAACCAGGTTCACTAAAGACAAAGTCCGGTGTGCTGTCGCCATTGAAATCATCAACTGCCCAGGGCCTGGCTCCAAAATATGCATTAGTACTCGGAGTAGGAGATTCGAAAGTCATCATCTGTGCAAGTGAAAAGGCACATAATAGTAGCATTGTAATGAAAAATAAAAACACTCTTCGAGCTAAAAATTGATTGGTTCTCATCGGTTTCCCCCTTTTCTAACATCATTTTATAAAAACACTGTTAAAAGTGAGCATTTCTAATTATTTTTATTAGATGATATTGTCAACAGAAAAATCGTTTTAATTTATAAAAAGACAGAACGATGTTCTGTCCTTACAATATTATAGCGAATAATCAATTATTTTATCCAACAAGTCTGTAAATGAAATCCCGAATGCCTTTGCACCTTGTGGATAAAGCGATGTCGGTGTCATCCCAGGAATTGTATTTGTCTCTAAAAAATATGGAATATTATCCCTTATAATCATATCTGATCTTGACATACTTCCACATCCTAAAGCTTTATGAGCAATGATTGAGTATGTCTGCACTTTTTTAGAGATTTTTTCGGATACTCTCGCAGGTGTTATTTCATCCGATGCTCCCGGAGTGTATTTAGCGTAGTAATCAAAGTACTGACTGCTTTTTGGCACAATCTCAGTTAGCGGAAATGCTATACATTCACTCTCCGCACCTTCTTTTAAAACTCCACAAGTCACTTCAACGCCAGCAATAAACTCTTCTATCATTAAAATTGACGATTTAGAAAAAAGTTCGTCCATAGCGTTGCCAATCGATTTTTCATCCTTGCAAATATCCAAACCAATGCTTGAACCTTCTCCTGGAATTTTAATAACCGCAGGTAATCCTATCTTATCAATGATTTGCTTCATCAGAACAATTTTATTATCTTTCCATTCCTTTCTATTAATTTGTATAAAAGGCGGTGTGGGTATATTGTTCAGCTTATAAATCTGCTTTGAATAAATTTTATCCATACATAATGCACTTGAGAGAATCCCAGAGCCTGTGTATTTC
>CAZYWQ010000508.1:0-2485 GCA_964651675.1 uncultured Candidatus Sumerlaeota bacterium
TTTGACAATATACTTCTTATAGGAAATGGGTTAAATATATGTATAAATTACTAACCGACCGTGGAGAAAACTGCTATGGTTGCCATTCACGCTTATGGTGGGCGAAATGGTGACACCGATCCGAGAGATGATAATTATTGGGGATTCGGAGTATATGAAGACTGGATGGAAATAATCACGGGAAATGCTTATGCGAAAAATAAACCTGTATTTCTAACAGAAATGAATCATGCTGCAGATGGAGATGAATCCGGCAATCCAGGCTATCCGAAATATGACTATCCTGCAGGATACATCAACAAGCTCTTTGAGGAAATAAACAGCTGGAATGAACAAAGTGATACGAAAATTCATTGTGCTTGCTGGTTTTCCTACGCCAATGGTGGTTTCCCCGGATATAACATTTCAACCAACTCGCAAATGAGTTCTGACTTTTCCTACACAACTTCGAACACAGACTATCGCATCATAGAAGCTTCAGTTCCGAATAACCTCTGGGAAATTTATAGATAAGTTGTAGGGAACGGTCGTGACCATTCCTGATAGATCAAAATAAAAAATCCCGAAATAATCGGGATTTGATATAATTTCTATGTTCTAAAAAAACTATTTCCTTACAATATCTTTTATCTTCATAAGGCGACTAAGATTCGAGCGTTCAAGCTCATTGAGTTTCATTACAATCTCTCTTATAGTCTCCTCAATACTCGGAATAAGAACATACTCAAGGGCATTAACCCTTCTACGCGTTGACTCAATCTCCTTGCAAAGCACCTGAATCGTCTTTCTTCTTTCAGCCAACATCAACATCCTCGGCAATATCCTCTTATATTCCCCTATTGCCAGATCAAGTTCCGAAGTCGTTGTCGCATACCCATAACTCGTCGATGACAATTCACTCACTAACTTTATATTCGGTATCCTGACATTCATTATATATTTCAAGTCAACATCGATCTCGATTACCTTTTCCTTTGGAGGAGTTAACAGTGATACCAACTCTCTTAATGGAGTATGCGCACGAGCAGTAATAAAATAAGAATAAGCCCGATTAATTCCCTCCTCAACCTCAAGATGTAATGCTTTATATCCCTTAATCAACTCCATAAACTTCCGCATCAACTCATCGAACTTATCCTTCAACAACTTATGTCCTCTTTTAGCCACAACCAATCGCTTCTTTAATCGTAACAACTCCATCCGTGTGGCACTAACCTGTAACTTCATTTAATTCCTCTCTCAGAAGTAACAATAAAAATGGAAAATGCGAAATTAAATTAAGATTCTACCTTAGCTTCCTCAGTCTCTTTCACTAAATATTTATCTATAAACACATCTTTGATTCTCTTCAATTCTGTTCTCGGCAGCATAGATAAAAGTTTCCAGCCAATCTCAAGAGTCTGTTCGATACTTCTATTCTCATATTCCGACTGACCCACATATTTTCTCTCGAATTCCTCGGCAAAATCAAAATATTTTCTATCGATATCGGTTAATGCTGCCTCACCCAGAATAACAGCTAATTCCTGTGCTTCTTTACCTGTTGCATAAGCAGCAAATAATTGATTTGCCCAGTTCGGATGGTCCTCACGGGTTCTTCCCTCACCAATTCCTTTATCACGCAATCTTGATAAAGATGGCAAAACATCAATCGGTGGATAAATACCCTTCCTATGAAGGGCACGACTCACTATTATCTGTCCTTCGGTAATATATCCTGTTAAGTCAGGAATAGGATGTGTCTTATCATCCTCAGGCATCGTCAATATCGGTATCTGCGTTATAGAACCTGCCTTCCCCCTTAATCTTCCTGCCCTTTCATATATCGTTGAGAGGTCTGTATACAAATATCCCGGATAACCTCTTCGTCCAGGAATCTCTTTTCTTGCTGCAGAAATCTCTCGTAACGCCTCACAATAATTTGTCATATCCGTTAATATAACAAGAACATGCATATCTTTTTCAAAAGCAAGATATTCAGCAGCAGTCAGAGCCATTCTCGGAGTTGCAATTCTTTCAATCGCTGGATCATTCGCTAAGTTAATGAACAAAACAGCCCTTTCGATAGCGCCTGTCTTTCTGAAATCCGAAATAAAAAAATCCGCTTCCTCAAATGTAATCCCCATCGCAGCAAAAACAACTGCAAATTTCTCTCCTGTTCCCAAAACCTTCGCTTGTCTTGCAATCTGTGCTGCGATTCTTGAGTGAGACAATCCAGAACCTGAAAATATCGGCAGTTTCTGACCTCGTACAAGCGTATTCAATCCATCAATTGCCGAAATTCCTGTCTGGATAAACTCAGACGGATAATCCCTCGCATATGGATTAATCGGACTTCCATTTATATTCAACTGTTTCTCTGCAATAATCCTCGGACCCTTATCAATTGGTCGACCCAAACCATCAAAAATTCTCCCAAGTATATCCATCGAGACTCCAAGTTCGATTCCTTTACCCAAAAACTTTACGGAACTTCCTTTAACAC
>CAZYWQ010000509.1:0-2484 GCA_964651675.1 uncultured Candidatus Sumerlaeota bacterium
GGGGAAGGATTGTTTTGATGCATTAATGTCAGGTTTTCCAGCAGGAACTTTAACAGGTGCTCCAAAGATTAGGGCGATGGAGATTATTGATGAAGTTGAACCAACAAGACGCGGTCCTTATGGTGGTTGTGTCTGTTCTTTGAGTTATAATAAAAATTTGGATTCTTGTATAACAATTAGAACTATTGTGATGCTTGGTCAAACAGCTTACATTCAGGCAGGAGCAGGCATCGTTGCTGATTCCGTGCCTGAAAGGGAATATGAAGAAACCGTTAATAAGGCAAAAGGAATGATAAAGGCAATTGAACTTGCCGAAGGAGTCTGAAAAATGATTTTATTAATCGATAATTACGATTCTTTTACTTATAATTTATATCAATATATGGGTGAGCTTGGAGCGTCATTCGAGATATTTCGAAATGATAAAATATCAATTGAAGAAATCAAGAAAATGAAGCCAGAAAAAATCGTGATTTCTCCAGGTCCCTGTACACCCAAAGAAGCTGGGATTTCAAAAGATGTCATCGAGGAATTTGGTTCGGAAATTCCTATATTGGGTGTTTGTTTGGGACATCAGTCTATTGGAGAAGTCTATGGTGGAGAGGTCGTGAGAGCTGGTCGATTAATGCATGGGAAATTGTCGGAGATTAATCATACTGGTAAATCTATATTCGAAGGATTACCTAATCCATTCGAAGCAACTCGTTATCATTCACTTATTGTTAAAAGAGAAACCCTGCCTGATTGCCTTGAAGTTCTTGCCTGGGCTGATGAAGACGAGATTATGGGAATGAAACATAAAGAATATAATGTTTATGGTGTTCAATTTCATCCTGAATCAATCGAAACTAAAGTCGGTAAACGCATTCTAAAACATTTTTTAGAAGTTAATTAATAATTTAGAAATTATAAAATCATTTTGGGAGAAAAGATTATGGTAAAAGAATATATAGGTAAAGTAGTAATCGGAGAAAACCTTACGGAAGAAGAGAGTTATGATGCGTTAAATAAGATAATGAGTGGTGAAGCTTCTGATGCACAGATAGCAGCTTTTATTACGGCATTGAGGATGAAAGGGGAAACATCAGAAGAGATTATTGGTGCAGCAAGAGTAATGCGTGAAAAGGCTACTAAGATACATTGTGTCGATGAAATTGTTCTTGATACTTGTGGTACAGGTGGTGATGAAGCAGGGACATTTAATATTTCGACTATAGCAGCTTTGATTGCTACCGGTGCAGGAGCAACAGTCGCTAAACATGGCAATAGAGCTGTTTCGAGTAAATGCGGAAGTATGGATGTCCTTAAACAATTGGGAGTGAAGATTGATATTTCACCTGCTGAAGTGGAAAAGTGTGTGAATGAGATTGGTATAGGTTTTCTTTTTGCTCCTGTTTATCATTCAGCGATGAAATATGCCATAGGTCCAAGGAGGGAAGTCGGGATTAGAACTATATTCAACATTGTGGGACCACTGACGAATCCTGCAGGTGCCAAACATCAACTTTTAGGTGTATTCTCGGATGAATATTTAGAGACAATTGCTAATGCTCTGGATTCTCTCGGCAGTCGACACGCATTAATTGTTTGTAGCTCAGATGGACTCGATGAGATAACTACAACCAGTGTTACAAATGCCTTTGAGTTGAAAGATGAGAAAATCAAAGATTTGATTATCGATCCTGAACATTTTGGATTTAAACCTGCCAAACTGGAAGATTTGCTCGGAGATACTCCCGAGGAAAATGCTCAGACAATAATTGATATTCTTGATGGTAAGGAAGGACCTAAAACAGATGTTGCCCTATTAAATGCTGGTGCTGCGATTTATGTTGCTGATAAGGCGAATTCGATAGAAGAGGGAATCGAACTGGCTAAGAAGGCAATCAAGACGGGTAAAGCAAAAGAGAAGTTGGCGGATTTAATAAAGTTTACAAATCAATTCGAACAATTTTGATTTATCCCTTTAATCTGATCTTTTTATTTTTTAGAAAAGAAAAAGAATATAGTAAAAATGATATTAGTTAAAATAGTTGAATATAAAAAAGAATTTGTTAAGGAACAAAAATCTAAGATTCCTTTGAGGAAATTCATTTCGCAAATTGATGATTTACCCGACACTATTAGTTTTAAAGAGGCTATTAAAAAGAAGAATAAAATTAATCTAATAGCGGAGATTAAGAAGGCTTCTCCATCTAAGGGAATTATTCGCGAAGATTTTAATCCGAATGAGATAGCGGGAATTTATCAGAAGAGTGGTGTTTCAGCGATTTCAATTCTTACTGATGAGAAATTTTTTCAGGGTTCAATTGAATATCTTAAGTCTATCCGGAAAATCACCAACATCCCTTTACTTCGAAAAGAATTCATCATCGACGATTATCAGATTTATGAGGCGAGAGTTGCTGGTGCTGATGCTATATTGTTGATTGTTGCGATTCTTGATAAGTTTCAACTCAGGGATTTTAAGGAACTGTGTTTGGA
>CAZYWQ010000510.1:0-2465 GCA_964651675.1 uncultured Candidatus Sumerlaeota bacterium
ACCGAGAGCCATTAGCATCGGAATCATTGCTAACAATATATTTTTTACTATCTTATTCAAATCTACCACCCCATTCTCCTTTGACTTTTCTCCTGTCCGATATAAAAGACTCAACAATTAACAAAATTAATGCAGGCACAAGAAACCATTGGTATCGTTCTTCATATATTGTATGCACCTTCGATTCTAACTCTTTTTTCTCAAGGCTTGAAATTTCATCATACAGCGCATCTAATTCCAATGATCCACCACCAGTAGCGATATAACTCTTACCACCCGTTACCAGAGCTATTTTTCTCAAGGTCTCGACATCCAATTTACTCAATACCTTCTCGCCTTTTTTATCTTCCTTATATCCAATCCTGTTTCCACTCTCATCATATAATGGTACAGGCTCACCTCTTTCAGAACCAATGCCAATCGAATAAATAATTATACCTTCCTTCATTGCCTCTTTGGCAGCACCTTCAGGATCTGTGTTATGGTCTTCTCCATCTGTTAACAAAACAAGCACTTTGTATTTTCTTTCTTTTTGATTAAATGCTTTAATCGCTGTTCTTATGGCATCTCCGATTGCAGTGCCTTGAACAGAAACAGAGTTTACATCGATCGAATCAAGAATATTTTCTGCCATCGAATAATCGAGTGTTAATGGACATTGAATAAAAGACATTCCTGCAAACACAACTATTCCAACTCTATCGCCTTTTAATCTTTTTATCAATCCTTTGAGTTCCTGTTTAGCCTTTTCCAGTCTACTCGGTTTCACATCTTCAGCTAACATACTATTCGAGGTGTCTATAGCAATAACCACATCAACGCCTTTTCTCCTGAGCCTTCTTTCCTTAGCACCATATTGCGGTCTTGCTAACGCAAATATCAAAAAGAATACACACACAATTATCAGAAAAACCTTGAGTTTTTGTTTCCCAAAGCTCGTGTTCCTGATTAATTTTTTTATCAACTCAATATTTCCAAAGCGAGCCAACGCATTCTGTTTCATCTTGAATGAATAAATAACAAAAACAATCAAAAGAATCACAACAGGCATCAGTAGAAATATTTTCTCATCGTAAAAATGCATTCAAATTCCTCATTAAAAATTATTTACGGTAATTTCCTCAATCTTGTATTCGCCAAAATCAATTCCAGAACAATCAAGATCAATGCTGGAATCGTAAAATATATCATCAATTCATTATAATCATAATGTTCTTCGACCTTAATCTTTGTTTTTTCTTCCTTATCTATCTCCTTATATATCTCATCCAATTTTTCTTCATCTTCTGCCCTATAATATTTACCACCGGTAATATTAGCTATTTTTTTAAGAGTTTCCTCATCAAGTCCATACTGCATCGGAACAAGCCTCGTACCAAACATAGGAATATTTTGCGGCACCATCACCGTTCCCTCACTACCTACTCCGATTGTATAGACTTTTATATTGAATGTCTTCGCAATATTTGCAGCAGTAATCGGATCGATTTTCCCGAAATTATTTTGTCCATCTGTAAGCAAAATTATAAATTTACTTTTTGCATCACTATCCTTCATTCTCTTGATAGTCGTCGCCAAACCTGTTCCGATAGCGGTGTTATTCCCATCAACAATTCCAAAATCAACACTCTTCAAAAAATCTTTTAACACACTATGGTCAACAGTTAAGGGACAAAGGGTAAATGCAGTCGTTGCATACACAACCATTCCAATTCTATCATACTCCCTACCATCAATAAACTCTTCAGCCGCCTTCTTAGCTGCTCCAAGTCTATTCGGTTTAAAATCCTGAGCTGACATACTTTGCGAAACATCAACCGCCAACATTATATCCACCACCTCGGTTGGGAAAATAATATCCTTTCTTCCATACTGAGGTCTCGCAGCAGCAATAATTAATAATGTAATCGCTATGACTCTTAAAATCCATAGTATATCCCTGAATCTTACTAATCCTTTTTTCTTAATCTTCTTAAAATTCCCGATGTCAGAATACTTGACCGTTCCCGCAACCTTCATCTTTTTAAAAAAGAAAATCAGAAAAGGTACGATTGCTAATAGTATTAAATATAGAATAGTCGCAAACCTCATACTGCCACCTCCTCAACAACTGCCTGTTCACCATTAGGAACCACAACTTCCCTTGTTATATTCACAATCTCGCGAACCATATTAATCCCAATCTGCTTTTGATTAGGCTCAGGGACAAGTTTTGCAAACTTCACCAAATCAGACTCACTGAGAACATCACCAATTTTTGTCCTGACAACTTCTTTCAATCTTAACTTCTTCCTGATGACATAATTGATTTCATAAGAAGTCATATCAATCGCATTAATGTGGTAACGGCGGGATAAATATCTTTTCATAATGTAGGAAAGAGTCGAATAAAAAATCTTATACTTACCATCCTCAAAATAATTTGAGTTTGCAAGTTCATCCAGTCTTTGAAATGCCTCTTCATC
>CAZYWQ010000511.1:0-2461 GCA_964651675.1 uncultured Candidatus Sumerlaeota bacterium
TATGCATAAAAAGGGGCTTCCCCTTTCGAAATTATAAGTGTCATCAAAAATAACTCGAAAGGAGAAACCTCATGAATAATGATACTTCATTTTTCGACCTGAATGATGAACAGGTTAAGGAAAAGGAAGGGATCGGCAAACGGTCTCTTCCTTTTTTATTTGTTTTTATTTGCCGGTACTGTGAAGCACGGCCTTTACCGGAGAAAAGCTTTCGAAAAAAAGGAGGGGGGAAGGAGGTTTTAAAAAATAGTTATAGAGACACGCCCACCATCCGGGTGGGCTCGCTGCTTCTTGACAAGGGGGGCAGGACGCCCCCCGTTTCTCGCTATTCAGCTCTCTCTTTTCACCATCTTGCCGATAGCATACGACCCGAAATGATAAATACCATTCGATTCCAGAAATACTCCAACAACAAGTATAATAAACTTCGACCAGTCATAGGGTTGAACAGAAAAAGTCCTCCAGAGCGCTAAAAGGATCGTCACTATTGCAGAGATAATGAGAGCAGTCTTCCCTTCTGCTTTCAACCATTTTTTTACCGCCTGAGTAATGGGTACTGCTATCGCAGCTAAACCGAGTATTTCAGCCACTAATTGGGGTGTGATCATTGTATGATCCTCCTTTTCAGATTTTTTTCCTGCTACTTTGTATTATGATTCACTGAAAATAAATCGCAACAATTACGCTGGAAAAGAAACAGGGGAAAGGATATGATGATTAATAGAACATTGAGGATACCGTGAGAGCTCTGGGTATAGAAGGCGCAGAGTGTGAATAATAAATCCGGCAGGTTTTTGTGAATCCGGAAAGTTGCACTTTGCTGATTTTTTTCATC
Organism: uncultured Candidatus Sumerlaeota bacterium; assembly: GCA_964651675.1. Taxonomy (GTDB): domain Bacteria; phylum Sumerlaeota; class CAZYWQ01; order CAZYWQ01; family CAZYWQ01; genus CAZYWQ01. The sequence goes on from CAZYWQ010000511.1 coordinate 836, forward strand.
TAAGAAAAGGGCTCTACGGCGATTTTGTATGGGTCATAGGACCCCCTAAGCTAAAGGACCGCTGAATATTTAGAGAGATAAGTGTATGAGTTATAATACAAAGAAACCGGATAAATTTAACGATTTAAAAAAACCTTCCTTTGTTATTATGCTAGTGATAACCATAATAGTTGCTATTCCAGGTGTTTTTTTCTTTTTTAAATCGAGGCAGATACAGCGGCCTACTTACATAATAGAAGATGAAATTACTAAAATCTATGACAGTCAAAGAATGTCTCCAAAATTGACTTTATTGGATAAAAATAAAAAGGCAATAGAAGGTGATGTTTATCACGTGATCATACAATTCTGGAATTCGGGTAATGTCTCAATTGAGCCTAAAGATATTTGGAAACCAATAGAATTTATAATCGATCCATGCGAAAGAATAATTGATTACAGTATTATTAAAACTTCTGAGCCAGAAACAACAGACTTTGTTTTATTGCCTGGTAGTAGCCCTAATGCCCTATTATGAAGTTGGAATCACTTAGCAAAAAACTATGGAGTGAAGTTCCAAGTATTCTTTATGGGAAATGATAATTCCAAATTTTGGTTTAGGGGTAATATCCGGGGTAGAAGTGATTTTGTAAATGGAAAATCTTTATTAAAAAGAAAAAAATTTGGGAGACTTTTTATTCCAATAACTCTAATAGTAACTGGTATTGTTTATTTTGCAGCTGGGTTTTTAATATATGAAGGAAAATTATTAGGTAAAGTCGAAAATTTGGCAAGAAAAATAGTTCGTTTTATATTTTTATTATTGATAGTAGCTAGCCTTACAAATCTAGTGTTACAATCAATCAGTTTTAAACCTCCATTTTAGACTCAGTATCTATATTGATTAAACTTATTAAGGGTTGGGGATTTTATTGATTTCCTGTAAATTAAGATTGAGCACTTTGCCGATTTTTTTCACCTAAGAAAAGGGCTCTACGGCGATTTTGTATGGGTCATAGGACCCCTTTAACGAAATGTAACTGAGCAAATATCATAGATTACAAGTCTGATATGAATAAAAAATATTTCAATTATTATATCGATGATACAGGCACTAAAGAGATACAAGATACCACCCGGCCACTCTTTGCTTATGTTGGCTTAATGATCGAACAAAGTAATGAAAAATTTGTTGTCGATAATATTAATGCTGTTAAGAGTAAGTGCTTCAATACTACAGAGGTTGAGATAAAATCAACATGGTTACGGATTCCTGAAAAAAGGAAAGAAAAATATTTAGACCCTTACCAAATTTCTAATGATGAGCTTAATAATTTTACTGAGGAATTATATAATCGTCTTATCAAACTACCTTTACATTGTATAGGATCCGTAGTAGATAAAAATGGTTTAAAAAGCCAATATAAACTTCCTTTTAATCCAAGTCCTGTTTGTTACGATCTGCTGTTACAACATGTCGCAAATTATCTAACTCAATATCATGGTGATTCTGTATTTATTTATTTTGATGACATGAGTGGAAAAAATCTTGCAGGCTCATCATGGAAAAAGTTGTTACAAAGACAACATCAACAATTAAAGAGAGGTAAATCACCATTTTATAAAAATTGGAAAACACGTAGTGGT
>CAZYWQ010000512.1:0-2456 GCA_964651675.1 uncultured Candidatus Sumerlaeota bacterium
GTAGTCAAGCCACCTGTTGAACCTACAACAAACACTGTTACAATTCCTTTTTCCATCTTAATAGATTCTATTTTCTACTGACATCATTTGTTACGTCGATAATATCACAATTCCCTTTTGTCTTAAAAGAAATTCTCTCTGTTTTAACTGTCATTTTTACCTCCATCTTGCATCTTTAATTATATATATCATCACAATCAGTTCAGATATAAGAAAAATAATCATTAGCACAATTAATCTAATATATTTTTTAAATAAAGAAACATCGATCTTTGGGGATTGCTCAATTTCCAATTTATTTTGAATAACAGAATAATCAATTTTTAGAAGATCTTTCAGTAACCCTACCAAATATTCAATGGCTTTATTAATCAGACGATGAAAGCGTGTAAATATACTCCCCTCACGATTAACTTTAAAATCAGCAATTTTTTCTTGAGTAACTTTTAATACAATTGGAATCAAGAACAATGTTGTTGCAAATATCCGTGCTATTTTATCAACAGGTAGTTTAATCCCTTTAAAGGGAATCAATATTTTTCTGATAGCCTTAACCACATCATCAGGTGAAGTCGAATAAGTAAAAAGTCGGCAAACTAACATCACGAGAAATATCTGTGTGAATAGAAATATTCCCCTTATAAATCCTTCTAAGCTCATTGGCAATCTTATTAAAGGAATAGTTAGACTATATTTTCCGTATGAAAATGTCCTAAAGATTATTGTTAATAGAAAGAGAATCTTAATTTTAGAAAGGATATGAATGATAGATGATGAGCTAATATTAGTAAGTTCAAAAAAAACTACTAAAACCAAAAATAAGAAAATGATATGGACTAAAAAAATGGAAATGTAAGGATAAGAAAATTCTTTTAATAGAGGTAAGAAAATAAGAACAATAAAAAGGACAAGGGATATTAATTTAATTCCGGGTTTTATAGAATGAAAGACACTCCATTCATTTCTATAAACACCCGGAATTTTATCTTTAATATCAATCACATTATGGTACCCTGACCAAATCTTTTTTGATTAATAATTCTGCAATCTGGATCGCATTCAAAGCTGCACCTTTTCTAACATTATCGCTTGCCAACCACAAATCAATGCCATTCTCAATCGATATGTCTTCACGAATACGACCCACAAAAGTATCATCTTTACCAGCACACATAGTCGCTAAAGGATAAAGATTATTCTTTGGATCATCAACGACTTTTACAAGAGGTGCCTTACTTAACACTTCTCTTACTTCACTTGCTGTGATTTTTTTCTTGGTTTCGATATTAACCGATTCGGAATGACCAACAAATACAGGAACTCTTACAGTGGTTGCAGTAACCTTGATACTATCGTCTCCCATCATTTTCTTTGTTTCATTGACCATTTTTAATTCTTCGGTAGTATATCCATTATCATCGATTCCACCTGATTGAGGAATTCTCGGAATACAATTAAATGCTATCTGGTTTGGAAATATCTTAGGAGTTATTTCCTTTCCTTCAAGAACATCAAGAGTTTGCTGCTTCAATTCCTCAATTGCCTTCAATCCCGCACCAGAAACTGCCTGATAAGTCGAAACAACTACTCGCTTAATTCCTGCAGCATCATATATCGGCTTCAAAACCACTATCATACCGATGGTCGAGCAATTCGGATTTGCAATAATTCCTTTATGCCACTCTACATCCTTAGGATTAACTTCCGGCACAACAAGAGGAACATCTTTCTTCATCCGAAAATAACTTGTATTATCAACAACGACAGCTCCTGATTCTACAGCAATTGGTGCAAACTTGGCAGAAATCGAACCTCCTGCTGAAGCAAGGACTATATCAACATCCTGAAATGATTTCTCATTCAATTCCTCCACTGTATAATCCTCACCTTTAAATTTCATTTTCCTTCCTGCAGACCTTGAAGACGCTAATAATTTTAGTGTTTTGATTGGAAAATTCCTTTGCTCAAGTATTTTAATGAATTCGAGACCAACCGCTCCTGTTGCTCCCATTATTGCTACTCTATACATCTGTTACACTCCTTTCAAATATTAAGCTGTTCTGATAAAGTAGTTTTATTCATTCCTTTTTCGTTTATTGTTTTTATAATTATTTCAACACACTTTTGCGTTGAGCCTTTATTCACCTCAACAGCTTTCTTCGCATTCATTCCAATCTCTTTCCTCTTCTCCTCATCCAATAACAAATTCATCACCGCATCTTTAAGCTCTGTAGGATTAACCTGAATTCCTCCACCATATCTACTCATCAAGTCCAACATTTCAGGTTGTTTATTAATATGCTGACCATAAATAACCGGAACCGAATAGAACGCAGGCTCAAGAATATTATGTCCACCAATCGGAACAAAACTTCCACCAACAATCGAAATTTCAGATAGGGCATAGACCTTAGCAAGCTCCCCTATTGTGTCAAGCAAAATAATATCAAAACGAT
>CAZYWQ010000513.1:0-2452 GCA_964651675.1 uncultured Candidatus Sumerlaeota bacterium
AAGTGGTTCAAAAAGAAATTATCCGAGTCAGTTGCTCGATGGAAGATTGTTACTCTGCATTTCCCAATTTACACTACTTCTAATAACCATAAATCAAATACAAAAATAAGAATGATGCTTGAACCATTATTTATTCAGTATGGTGTAGATGTTGTCCTTGCAGGACATAATCACATTTATCAGAGAATGTTTCCCATAAAAGATATAATTTACTTCGTTGTAGGAAATGGTAGCGTTTTGGACGATGAAGGCTTTAAAAACGAAGATATTTTAGCCTTTGGTTATGATAAAAATGAAGGATTCTTATTTATGGAAATTCTCTATAATGAAATCCAGTTTAAAGCTATAACTAAGGATGGTGAAGTCATCGATAACGGTGTGATCGAAAAACGATAAAAGTCTAAGTCTCTTTCGGAAAAAGTATGAAATCCTATCACAAATTATTCTTAATACTTATTGTAGTTTTATTAGCTATACGGATTTTCTGGACAGTATTTGGTACCTTTGATTTAGTACCTGATGAGGCTTATTACTGGGATTGGTCACGCCATCCCGATTGGTCTTATTACAGCAAAGGACCTATGGTAGCCTATCTAATTTATCTATCAACCCATCTCGGTGGGAACTATGCGTTCTGGGTAAGATTCCCTTCCATTGTTCTATCAACCATCACCATCTGGTTAATTTACAATTTTTCTTTATCTCTTTTTCACAGCAAACGGATTTCATTTTACACAGCTTTTGTATTCAGTTGTATCCCTTTATTTTTTATCGGTAGCATGCTGATGACCATTGATTGCCCCTTATTTTTCTTTTGGACTTTGGCAGTTTATTCGCTCTACAAAGCCATTTTTCTTGAACAACGAGGTTACTGGTGGCTCGCTAGTATATCATTAGGATTAGGATTAATGACCAAATTTGTTATGATTTTCTGGGTAGTTAGTATCCTACTTTTTTTAATCACATCCCGTAATTACCGCAAGCATTTATATACTCCATACCCTTATATCTGTATTGTGCTGGGATTAATATTTCTAATTCCTCAAATCTATTGGAATTACAAAAACCAATGGGCAATGTTTATTCACTTTCTTCATAAAGGAGGAGTAGGAGAAGGATTGACATTACACCCTTTATATTTTTTCCGATATTTGGGTTCTCAAGCGGGTGTTATCAATCCACTCTTTTTCTTTGGTGTAGTATATGCAATGTATGAAAGTGTCAGACGAGGTTTTAAGAAATGCGACGAGAAATTCCGCTTTTTAGCTTCTTTTTTCATTCCTGTCTTCGCTTTTTATACACTCTTATCGTTCCATAATAAAATTGGTACTAATTGGCTCGTTGTTGGTTACTTAACACCTATAATAGCAGGTATATCTCTCTGGGATGAATTCAAACAAAAAATAATTAAACCAAATCAAATTAGAAACCTGAAGATATTGTCACGGCTTTCTTTTGGTGTAAGTTTATTGGTCATTATGATTGTACTTTTCTCTGAGATTTTTTATTTCCTACCAATTGAATTTTCTCCTCGTTTAGACATTACCAACAGAGCAAAAGGCTGGCGAACAGTAGGAAATGAAATTAATCGTCAGTTGAAAGAAATGAAAAGTGAAAATAAGGTTTTTATTCTTTCTAATAAATATCAATTTTGTGCTGAGATAGCCTTCTATACTCCAGAACACCCTAATACCTATTGTTACTATTCAACTCCTTTTCAGAACCAATACTATTTTTGGAATGACTTTGAGCAGTTAAAAGGTTATGACTGTTTATATTTTGGAAGATACCGAAAGAAAGTCTTTCGTGCGTTCGATAGTTTTGAAGAACTCCCTTCAATTCAAATATTTCGTCGGGGAAGATTAATCCGCACTTATCGTCTTTTTCGTTGTTATAATTTTAACGGCTTTTAATGTCTTGCTAATAAGTAGAAATTATTTCATAAACATATCTTGATTATTTATTGACCTCTTAAAATACTCATTGCATTGCAAATTAATTTTAATACAGAAAAAGAAGCATCGTGTTTCGACATAAATAAAGGAGAAATATAGGTGGAATCTGGTAATAGATACCAAAAGACAAGCAAAGTTATCCTATATCATATTATAATTTTATTAGTACTCTCAGCAATTTTATATGCTTTAAATACTCACAATATCGGATTTGAAGGAAAAGATGAATATCGATATGCTGAAGTATCTAAAGAAGTTGGTTGGGGGAAAAACTTCTTTGTTATGCACCAGAACGGAGAACCTTATCCTGATAAACCACCTCTATTTTTTTGGATCGTTAAATTATTCTATCTGATAGGCGGTGGTGTAACACCCTTCAATTTCCGCATTTTCTGCATTCTATGTGGAATGACAGGAATTATCATCACATACTTTTTCGCCTTAAAAATCTATAATGATAAAAACATAGCCTTATTCAGCGGATTACTGCTAATGGT
>CAZYWQ010000514.1:0-2436 GCA_964651675.1 uncultured Candidatus Sumerlaeota bacterium
ATTCCCAACCGTTATTTGCGTTCATGGCGAACTAGTGCTTTCTTTTTTTTAAAATTACTGATAGTGAAGTCCTGTTTCACATTTATAAGAACTTCTTTTGTCTCCGGAGAAAATGACAGAAAATCACTTGTAAACTGGCTTACATCCCACCAGTTACCCAGCATTTTGAAACTCTTATCTTCATCATAATTCTGTGTTAAAAATGCCATGAAATATCTGATTGCCCTTATATCGTCTCTTTCAAGTAAATTACCTAACCCATAAACGATAAACGGAATACCCGAATTCTGGAGTGCTTCAATGTATTCGTTTGAATGATATTTCACACTTCTGAACAGTAAAGCAATATCGCTGTAGCTCTTTACAATATTTCTCTCTTTTAACTTATTAACAAAATCGATAGTTTGATCAGCTGCATCCTTGCAGTCTTCTCCTTTTATGAAAACCACCCTATTTCCATAATCTCTTGCTGTTTTCAGTAACTTCTGCATACTTCTCTTGCCATATAGAGATTCGCTCTTTCAACAATGCTTCCCGTTGAGCGAAAATTATCCACAAGACTTACAGTATTAGAATCCTTAAAAATCTCTTTAAAACTTCTGAAGATTTCGCTATCTGTTCCTCTCCACCCATATATACTCTGGTCATCATCCCCGACTGCAAATATGTTATTCCTCTTTTTTGTTTCAAAGATCGTTCTTATTATCCTGAACTGTATCGGGCTTACATCCTGAAATTCGTCTACAAGGGTAAAACAAAAACGTTCTTGTAGGAGTTTTAAAAAGTCTGGTTTAGACGTTATTAACTTAAAGAAGTATCTCTGAAGATAGGTGAAATCGACTTGTTTATGAGATATTAAATAATCTACATATAGCTCGTATGCTCTTAATACCCTCCTTTTAATATCATCAAACGTTTTATTAGCCTCATAATACTCCTTAAGCTTATCAGTCTCTATCAAATTTCTTGATATTACTTCAAATAATCCTATTAATGATTCTATCCCACCTCTCTTTTGTATTATACTTGACTTTGCCAATCGTAGTTTATTCCAATAGAGAGCTCTTACAAGCATGTCCTGTGCTTCACCATCGAGAACTTGGAAGCTCTCGCCTAAATCGTGATAATCAGGATATTCCTTAAGCATCTGGCTGCAAAAAGCGTGAATCGTTGAAATATAGACCTCTTCTGCTCTTGTCCCTATAAGTCTGGATAGCCTGAATTTTATACTTTCCGTCGCTTTATTAGTAAAGGTGCATGCAAGAATGGAGGAAGGTTCTACTTTCTTTTCTTTTATGAGGAATTCAATCCTTCGCAACAATATCTCTGTTTTGCCTGAGCCTGGCCCTGACACCACGAGCATAGGTCCTTCAAAATGTTTAATCGCTTTCTCCTGTTCAGTAGTTAAAACAATATCGCTGGTACTCATATGTCCCACATATTTCAATGAATATTAAACGAATGAGCGTAAATTATACACTCACAACATTTTTTTTAATTAATGTTTTCAAATCAGGTCGATCGAATGAAATAATAAACAACTTATCTTCGTTTTCGAAGCTACTAAAATTATCATTTTTTGGGTTTATAAATATTTCATCTCTTCTTTTTACTCCAACGAGGATTACAGGTTCAGTGTCTCGCATCTGTGATAGAGCAATTGATAGCTCAGAAAAGGTTTTTCCTATAAACTCTTCAGGGAGTTCAACAAGATATACCTCGTTTGTGTCCTCTGAAAATGTTAAAAGACTATTATAAATGCTTGTGATCCCGTGGGTAATTGCTGACTGTGATATTAATTGAACACCAAGCTGTGAGGATGAGACGAGCTCATCGATCTTTGCATTTTTAAAATGAATCACATTGTTTACATCCTGAACTTCTGCTATCAAGTAAATGTCGGGATTAAGATTCTTTACAGCAAGTGCTATCAGTACTGATTTGGAATCAGCATAATTTTCGTGGGAAAGATCAGAAATAATAATCACCGAATAAGCATTTTTAAGACATGCTTTATTGAGCATGATATTATCAGTAGGATCACCTTTAATGATATAGACATTTTTGAAGATATCATCCTTATCTTCTTCAGGAAGTTCTTTTTTATCGATATTCTCAGCTACGATTACTATTGGCTTTATGTTTTTCAACACTGGATTATGCATCTCTTTAATCAAATGACTTCCTTTACTATTCCAATTGCATATAATTATGTGGTCTTTAAATCCCCTTGAAGGCATTTTAGATCTCCCTTTAAGAGTATCAGTAATAAATATAGAGGCTATAGTTGCAGTAAAAATCCCTACAATACCGAGAGAAAGGATTAGTATAAATGTAACAAGGAGCCTTCCTCGAACTGTCACAGGTGCTCCTTTATCAAGTCCACTGAAAAGATATATAGACATGTTCCAAAAAGACTCTCCATAGCTGGAAAAC
>CAZYWQ010000515.1:0-2432 GCA_964651675.1 uncultured Candidatus Sumerlaeota bacterium
GGATTGTGCAATATGTGAAGAAAAAGTAACAACATTTTGCAATCTAATGTTCTTATCCAATTTGTGCATCTTACTAATCCGTAACATTTAGCTCTCATCTCCATAATTTATAATAATCTACAGAATCGTATTTTCTGAGTAATTTCTGATTCAAAATGGTATAGCATTTGCAAATTAACCATAGTGGATGTAATCAAAAATAAATAATTCGGGTGCCAAAATGTATGAAATTGACGAAAATGCAAACTTTTATATCAATCTAATTAAAAACTATTCTGTACCAACAAAAGAAGAGGAATATGAGCTTTTTGAAAGGCTTAATGAAGGCGACAAATCTGCAAAAGAAGATATTATCAAAGCTTACCTCAAGTTCGTTATAAAGATTGCCTGCCAGTTTTTACATCAGGGAATGGCATTATCCGATTTGATTCAGGAAGGTAATATTGGACTAATAAATGTAATAGAAAAATTCGACCACAAAAAAGGATACAGGTTTACAACTTATGCTGCATTTTGGATAAGACAGGCTATTCAGAGAGCGCTTAAGAAAAAAGCAAGATTTATCAGATTGCCAATCAGAAAAGCAAGGATGATTGGAAGACTGAATGAAGAAGTTATTTCGTTTTTGCAAAAAAATGGTAGAGAACCAACAACTAAAGAATTAGCTAAATCTTTGAGAATCTCCGAAAAAGATGTTAAGATACTATTAGAATTAAAAGAATCTGTCCTGTCTTACGACAATCCAACTGGTGATGATGATTCGAGTCAGATGTTAAAATTTCTTGCTTATGAAGATGCCGAATCACCCTATGACTATTGTGTTAATAAGCAAGTTAAGGCACAAGTTGGGAAGATGCTTGAGTACCTTAGCGAAAGAGAACAGAAAGTTATAAAGTACCGCTTCGGTTTTATTAAAGGGAATGAATTAAGCTTGAGAAACATTAGCAAAATAATGGGATTAAGTCAGGAAGGTGTAAGAAGAATCCAGAATCAAGCGCTTGATAAGCTCAGGAGACCGTATTTTCGTTCGATGGTTGAAGGACTTGTGTGAAAAAATTTACCCGAACCCAATTATTCGTGGAAACATAGATTAATGCCACGATTAATAATTTGGGGTTTTAAAAAGTCGGAACAGGTAATGTTCCGACTTTTTTTATTGCCTAAAATTGGCAAAATTACTTTGACTAAAATTTTATATACTACTAAGTTCGATAATTGAAAAATTTTTTATTAAACAATTATGTGAAAAAAAGCGTCATATATATCGTCAATTAATATAGGTATTATCCACATCTCAATCAACGAGTGACAAATTATGAATTTTACCGAAAGCATTACAATAGGCATTAAGGAATTAGGTTCCCATAAACTCAGATCATTATTAACGATGCTCGGGGTAATATTTGGAGTAGCTGCGGTTGTTTCAATGGTCTCGATTGGTGCTGGAGCTAAAGAGCAAGCTCTTAATCAAATCCGATTACTCGGAACAAATAATATATGGATTATCCCCAAACAACTCACTGGACTCGAGCATAATGAAGCACTGAAGAAATCGCCTAAGGGATTAACAACCGACGATATGGAATCCATAAAAGAAATAGTGACAAATGTAGAATCAACAGCCGCTGTGAAAGTGGTTAGTGGAAGAGTGGTATATAATAATGAAGATGCAACTGCAAAAATTAGTGCTACAACACCACTAATGAAAGATATTGCTAACATCGAGTTGTTAGAAGGACGATTCTTAAATGCAGAAGATATTGAAGAAAATAGAAGAGCTTGTGTCATAGGCTCTGAAATAAAAGAAAAATTCTTTCCTCTTGAATCCGCAATTAATAAAACCATAAAAATTAAAAATGAGTGGTTTACTGTCATCGGTAATATGGACGAAAAAGCTATTGGAACAGGAGGTTCGGACCCTCTTGGAATAGGTAATTTCAACTCTTATGTTTTTATTCCACTAAATGCGGCTTATATGAGATTCGAATATAATCGTAAATACCCGCAACTCGATGCTATTTCACTCAAGTTAAGAGAAACAAAATCTATTCAGGAAAGTGCCAATTTAATTAAAAAAATTCTTTTAAGAAGACATAATAATGTTGAGGATTTTAAAATCATTGTCCCGGAAGAATTGATCAAACAAAGTCAACAAACCCAAAAAATATTCAATATCGTAATGTCTGCTATTGCCGGTATATCTCTCATTGTCGGTGGTATCGGAATTATGAATATAATGCTTGCTACTGTAACTCAACGAACTCGTGAAATCGGTATTCGTAGGGCAATTGGTGCAACTAAATTCGACATTCTGAGACAGTTCCTTATTGAATCACTTGTAATAAGTTTGTTAGGTGGTCTGTTAGGAATTCTTTTAGGATATGGATTTGCAAAAGTAATAACATACTATGCTGGTTGGAATACAATTGTAT
>CAZYWQ010000516.1:0-2424 GCA_964651675.1 uncultured Candidatus Sumerlaeota bacterium
CTTAAATACTTCAAGGTTAACAACTCAAATTTTTCAAGCTCCCTACTAACCTCCTTATATAATTCAGCATCATCTTCTTCCACTGCCTCATTTAGTTGTTTTACCAATTTTTTCAATTCAGCCAATTTCTTTTTGAGTACTTTCCGTCCCTTGCTATCTACACCATACTCTCCACTTTTTTCCAAAACATTCGATAACATCTTATTCAATTTAGTAACAGGCGATTCATCACTATTCAACGAAAACAATATCATATCAGAATCCGAGTACAATAACAAAGACTCAGAGCCTATTGCGAAAAGTAATAAAAAAGAAAAGACGATTATAATTGTTTGAAGATTGTTGTTTAAGGTCATAAACTCACTCCAATCAAAGTAAACTTAATGCTACTTAAATTGAAAAAAAACTTCTTAGCAATCAATTTCTGACACAAATTCTAACACAAACAACAAATTATACCAGCTTGATGAATACTGGTATTTTAAACATATCTTTTTAATTACTCATTTTAATGATATTTTTCAAAATGACTAAAATACAGTCTAATATATTTATTATCAATTGTTTATATAGTATGAAAAAAATAAAAAATTTCCTTGATTTCAAAGAATAATTGGCTTAATATTTAGTCCGTTTTACATTAATAAGTGGTATAGAATATCCAATATATCTGGTATACATAATTTAACTGATTCTTTGAGATGCGGTCTAACAAAATCTCTTTATTACTCGTTTTTTTCTTGAACTTTAAACTAAACAATTATAATATTAAATTACACGAAATTATAAAAAATAATAAAGGAGGAAATACAAAATGAAAAAAATCATTTTTATCTTATCCATTTTACTTGTACTTACCTACTCAGTACAATCTCAGGATTTTGTCTATGCTGCCTTTAATGGTGCTCCGGAAACAGAAAAAGATGTCTATTTACCTGGTGAAGCAGACGACTATCTCGCCAATTGTGACTACTTTCAAAGGTCCTGGGAACCAGTTGGTCCAACTGCAGGATGGTTAGCAAATCTACTTAGAGCGCCAGATATTGCCACACCACCCGTAGCCGGTCCTGAAGGTGGAAATGCGCTATTCGGCAATTCCGATGATGCTGCATCAACAAGAGAAGGTTACTGGCTTCAACTCAATCCTGCCATTACCGACCAGGATTTTACCATCGAAGTTTTCTTCAGATTAAACACACTTACTCCACAGTTCGCAGAATACAAAATGCAAAATATTGTCTCAAGCTTCTGGATGAGTGATGGAAAAGGACTGGAAATCAGATTCCTCGGCGATTTTGGGACTTTTATGCAGGTAATGACAAATGATGGATTCACAGAACACAACATCGGGAGTGCTGGAACAAGCGGAATCGCAATAGATACCTGGTATTACGCAGTAGCAGTTTATGAACATTCTTCCTCTCAAATTTCTTTTTATTATGCAAGCGCATCTGATCCAATGCCTCCTGCCCTCATTGGTTCTACAGACCCTAACTGGGCATCTTTTACAATGCAATGGCTTTGCATTGGGGCATGGCCCAATCCAGCAGGAAGTTGCCGTGACATCGCAGGTTACATAGATGCCTTCTCGGTTGCGTACACTGCTCTTGATCCATCAGAATTCTACTTGCTTTACGGTACGCCCTATGTAGCTAATGTAGAAGCCAACTGGCAAATATATGAATAATCTCTAACACGGAGATTTCTTCAAAAAGTTTCTTAAGAAAATTGCATATTTGACGGGGAATAGTGAGAGTATTGGGCTAATTTTTTGCTGGTATAATATCTGGTCTAACTAATAGCTAAAAGTGAAATACCACCAATAATATCATAAATACCCTGTAGTCTTTTCATATTTCAGAAGTTAATCAAGCTTAGAAAGAATATTTACACTTGACAATATGCCACTTCTGGTAATTTACTTACCTACAGCAATTTAGAAACTGGTATATAATTAAAAAATATAGCAAGGATAAGAAGTTTTCAATGATTGGTTATGCTCAGAGAAAAAAAACTGTATATCAACCATTGTTAGAAGAGCTAAAAAGACAAATCGAAGATGGCACATTAAGAGGTGGTGATCGTTTATTATCCGATAGGAAATTAGCCATACAATTCGGTATAAGCAGAGTAAGTGCCAGAAAAGCCATTAAAGAACTCATCGCAATGGGTTATGTGCATTCTGTTCCAGCAAAAGGAATCTTCGTCTCAAAGAAATTCAAAAAGGTGAAAACAAACCATAATACCAGAACACACACTATTGGATATATATTCTGGGGTGGTCAACAATCAACCATCCACGATCCCTTTTTTAGTGGTTTTATAAAAGGTGTGGAAAGTGAATGCAGATTAAATGACTATAACCTTATGGTATCGGTATATGATCAGGGTGGTCGAAAAAGAATAAGTATTCCGCCAATGATT
>CAZYWQ010000517.1:0-2420 GCA_964651675.1 uncultured Candidatus Sumerlaeota bacterium
GGGCTATAAGCTTCATTAATCATATCTAATATTTGGAAGAAGTAAAAATGCATAACACAAATAAAATAACAAAGTAAAGAATGGAAATTCCACTAATCATAATCGTTTTATCCATAATTGCAGCATTTTACACATCATTTATGGGTGGGGCAAATGATTTAGCCAACTCAATGGGTACCTCTGTCGGTTCGAAGTCACTTACCCTTAAAAAAGCTCTTATCATCGCCACGATTTTCAGTCTTGCCGGTTCAATACTTGTCGGAAGCCATGTAAGCCTAACAATCAAAAAGGGAATTGTTGATATAGACAAATTATCAAACCAACCGATAAATATAATCATCGGGATGTTTGCAGTACTTATCTCGGCTGGTTTGTTTCTACAAATAGCTAACCTATTTGGTCTACCAGTGTCTACAACTCACTCTACAGTAGGTGCTGTAGTCGGCTTTGGGCTTATTGCCGGTGGATTCTCTTCCGTGGAATGGAAAAATTTATTCAGAATCGCATTGAGCTGGATCACATCTCCTATTTTAGGTGGATTACTCGGATTTACCATCTTTACTTTTATCAGAAAAAGTATTCTGAACAAAGATGACCCAATATCAGCCATTCAAAAATGGCGACCAGTATTTATCTTTTCAGTCTTTTTTATGATTGGATTATCATTCATTTATAAAGGACTAAAAAATCTACATCTTAATCTTGGAATCAGAGATGCATTTTTACTGTCATTACTTTTAGGACTCATTGCGAGCATTATGGACAAAATCTTCCAAAAAGTCCTTCGCAGACTATTCCCAGAAAATCCATACGAAGACACCGAAAGAATATTTAAAGTACTACAAGTTTTTACTGCTGGATATATGGCTTTTGCCTATGGCGCTAACGATGTTGCAAACGGAATAGGTCCTCTGGCAGCGATTTGGGATGTATGGAAACACAATATGATTACTTCCGGAAAAGTTATTCCTATGTGGATATTATGTCTGGGAGGTATTGGAATAATTGTTGGATTCGCAATATTGGGATATAGAGTTATAGAAACAATAGGGAAAAAAATAACCGAAATCACGCCATCAAGAGGATTCTCGGCAGAATTTGGTTCCGCAACAACTGTCCTGATCTGCTCTAAATTAGGAATGCCCATTTCAACTACTCACACACTTGTCGGCGCAGTCATAGGAATCGGTATGGCAAGAGGTATCTCTTCTCTCAACCTAAAACTCATAACAAATATAATAACAACCTGGTTTATCACAATTCCCGGAACAGCTATCTGCACAATGATTCTATATAGTGTACTCCAACTTATATTTTAATGATTCAACAGGATATGTCGGTTGTCGGTTTATAATTTATAATTTTATTTGTATTTCTTCGCAATATACGCCATTCGACCACCAGCAGAGATGATCTCCTCAGCAAATTCAGGATAAGGTTTAAAATTAAATGTTTTATTTTTTGTTTTGTTGATTATTTCACCTTTCGTTGCATCAACAATAACTTCATCTCCATCTTCGATTCCTTCGGATGCTTCTTTGGATTCGAAAATGGGCAATCCGATATTAATAGAATTCCGATAAAAAATTCTTGCAAATGAACTCGCAATAACACAACTCACACCAACCGTTTTTATCGCTATGGGAGCGTGTTCTCTCGATGATCCACATCCGAAATTTTTCTTCGCAACGATTATATCACCTGATTTAACTTTATTGATAAATTCCTTATCTATATCCTCCATACAATGTTTTGCCAATTCTTCAGGATCAGAAGTATTCAAATACCTCGCTGGTATAATTTCATCCGTATTCACATCATCTCCATATTTATGAACTCTTCCCTGAAATCGCATCTCATTTCCTCCTTACGAAGTTTTAGTGTAGGGACAGAGCCGTAGGCTGCCTGTGGCAACATTGTTCTGTCCGTTTTTATTTCTTTAGTAGCTAATTTAGTTTTTTATACATTATCAGGATGTTCGATTTTACCAGCAATTGCCGAAGCTGCTGCTATTGCTGGATTCGACAAATAAACCTCGCTTTTTATATGACCCATTCTACCAACAAAATTCCTGTTCGAAGTCGAAATTGCCCTTTCACCTTCTGCTAATACTCCCATATGACCACCTAAACAAGGTCCACAAGTCGGTGTACTAACGGCACATCCAGCATCGACAAATATTTCAAACAGACCTTCCTTTAGAGCCTGCTTATAAATCTTTTGAGTAGCAGGAATAATTATACATCTCACATATTTCGCCACTTTTTTCCCTTTTAAAATTTTCGCAGCAGTTCTTAAATCCTCAATCCTGCCATTTGTACAAGCTCCTATAAAAGCCTGGTCTATTTTTACATCTCCAACTTCACTTATGGGTTTTGTATTCTCAGGCAAATGTGGAAATGCCACCTGTGGTTCTATCT
>CAZYWQ010000518.1:0-2417 GCA_964651675.1 uncultured Candidatus Sumerlaeota bacterium
GGGAACGGTCGCGACCGTTCTCTACAACAACATTGGACAAAACAGTGTTTTGTCCCTACGAAAATTGTATTTTCAAGACAGACCGAATAATTTTTTATCTTTACAATGAATTTCCACAATCATATAAAGTAAGTAATCATATCAAATTTAAAATCCCAATGGAGGTGTATACCTTGTCAGGACATTCAAAATGGCATTCAATTAAACATAAAAAGGCGAAAGAAGATGCTAAAAGAGGGAAAGTATTTACCAGACTTATTAGGGAAATAACAGTAGCTGCAAGAACGGGCGGTGGTGATGTGGATGGCAATCCGAGATTAAGAACGGCTGTCCAGGCTGCCAAGGACGCAAATATGCCCTGGAGTAATATCGATAAGGCAATCAAAAAAGGTACGGGTGAATTGCCGGGTGTTACTTATGAGGAGGTAGTTTATGAGGGCTATGGTTCAGGCGGTGTTGCAATATTAGTGTTTACTCAAACGGATAATAAGAATAGAACAACTGCTGAGGTCAGGCATGTTTTCTCAAAATATAACGGTCATCTTGGCGAGGTTGGATGCGTATCCTGGATGTTTCAGAAAAATGGATTGATCAATATAGAGTCTGAAGGTGTTAATGAGGATAAACTTACTGAGATTATATTAGAGGCAGGCGCAGAGGATATGGAAAACAATGACGACTCTTTTACGATTACAACTGAGCAGGGAGTACTTCAATCTGTGCGAGATGCCATTGAAAAGAATGATATTAAGATTGCTTCTGCGGAAATAAGTATGATTCCAACAAATACTGTTAAGCTTGAAGGTAAAGAGGCAACAGGATTATTGAAATTACTTGAGGCATTGGAAGAGTTGGATGATGTTCAGTCCGTATCGGCAAACTTTGATATTCCTGATGAAATTTTAGCGGCACAAGGTTAGAAGAGAAATGAGAATTTTAGGGATAGATCCGGGTTTGGCTGCAACGGGTTTTGGTGTAATCGAACAAAATCATAGTAGTTTTGCAGTAGTCGATTATGGTGTTATTAATACATTATCGAGAGATCCTATTGGGTTAAGATTAAAGAAGATATATGATAAAATAACATCGCTCGTTAAGGAATTTTCGCCTGATGTGGCTGCAGTAGAAGAGATTTTCTTTAGTGCAAATGCTAAATCAGCTATTCAGGTTGCACAGACTAAGGGCGTAATTATACTGGCTTGTGTTAATGCTGGTTTGAAGGTTTTCGAATATACACCTCTTCAGATAAAAATGGCTATTTCGGGATACGGCAAGGCTCCCAAAGAGCAGATGCAAAAAATGGTCAAGGCAATTTTGAAGCTGTCGAGTATTCCGAAATCAGATCATTCGGCAGATGCTCTCGCTGTCGCTATCTGTTATTCTAATAGGGCAAAATTGGATAATATGCTTAAAAATTCTTAGTAGTATTTATAACAGATCAGAAAATATGATAGAACATCTTTCAGGAAAATTAATCCATAAAGAACCTACTCATATCCTTATCAATGTTAATGATGTGGGATATGGTGTTGATATTCCCCTCAATACTTATAACAAATTGTCTAATGAAGGAGAGAAGGTAAGTTTATTTATTTATACCTATGTGAGAGAAGATGCCATAAAACTTTTCGGTTTTTATACCAAAGAAGAGAGAGATATATTTCGTGTGTTTCTGGGGATAAGTGGATTAGGACCGAAATTGGCATTAGGGATTTTGTCGACTTACAAACCATCTGAGTTTGCTTCAGCGATTGAGCGAGAAGATTATTCGTTGTTGACAAGAATCCCGGGGATAGGGAAAAAGACTGCCGAAAGATTAATTGTTGAATTGCGTGAGAAAATGCTTCATTTTGCAACGGCGGAGATTAAAGAGGAGATGGGAATAAAGGCAATTTCGGAAAATATAGAGGATGCAATCGAAGCACTTGTGTCATTAGGTTGTTCGAAGGCGGTTGCAATTAAGGCTGTGAAAAAAGCAGTAGAAATCTTGGGCGAAGATACTCTATTGGAAGATTTAATCAAAGAGGGATTAAAGCATAGATGAAAAAGGATATTGTTTCTCCTCTTCCAACTCAAGAGGATATTATATCGGAACAGACTTTAAGACCAAAGAATCTTGATGAATTTGTTGGTCAGGAAAAAGTGGTTGAGAAAGTATCTCTTTTTATAAAAGCAGCCCTTCAACGAGGTGAGCCATTAGATCATACACTTTTATATGGACCACCCGGTCTCGGTAAAACGACTCTTGCTTATATCGTTGCGAATGAGATGGGAACCAGAATCAAATGCACTTCAGGACCAGCGTTGGATCGAAAAGATGATCTGGCAGCTATTCTTACCGATTTAGAACCGCAGGATGTTTTGTTCATCGATGAAGTTCATAGACTGAATCGTATTGTTGAGGAATGTCTTTATCC
>CAZYWQ010000519.1:0-2413 GCA_964651675.1 uncultured Candidatus Sumerlaeota bacterium
GATTTTTTTCATCTAAGAAAAGGGCTCTACGGCGATTTTGCATGGGTCATAGGGCACCTTTAGCGAAAGGATAAACTAAAGGGATAGTCAAAGATCTTTTTCCTTTAGCTACTGACAGATATTTTCTGTTTGAATTAAATAAAATATTTAAACGGTATAGTAATTATGTGGTACGAAATATTATCTGCATTTGCAGTTACTGGCGCTGTTGGAGTGGCTCTTTACCCGATTATAAAAGAGTGGATAAATAGAAGGCGTATGGCAACCGTAGTTCGATTACAACTATACCCCGAAGTATTGGATGTAGCAAAAGGTTGTAACGACAAAATGAATGTTTTCCTGTCAAAAACACCTACTGTTACTGACGAAACTCCAATCATAATCCAACAACAAGAGAAGAAAAGACTGAATAGAATTAGAGAGATTCTGGGAGGCACATCTTACCTTTCAAGAAAAGAATGTCAATATCTGTACATGATCTATCAAGATTTTAGATCGGGATCATTCAATTATCAGGGCAAAAAGATGACGTGGAAACATATCAAGCTAATGAAAACCCATGCAGATGTGTTAGCTGTAATTCTCACTGAAAAATTAGCAGATAGCCATAAAGCAAAGAAAAAAATAAAAGACTTCAGAAAACATATAGAGAACCAGAATAAAAATACTTCAAAATAGGGATCGCTTTCAAGCAACTTCGCGATTAAGTTACTTTTTTGGACACACCGCTTAGAAATTGATCCATCCAACGCTTAAAAAATGACCCACCCTCCACACCAAATAAGGATGGATTTAAGATAGTAATTTTGAGTTTTTTATAAAATCCGGAAAGTTGCACTTTGCTAATTTTTTTCATCATAGAAAAGGGCTCTACGGCGATTTCGTATAGACCATAGGACCCCTTTAGCGCAATTCGGGCGGCAATTGAATACAATTCTGGTAAAATAAAATGCCAAGTATACCCTTATTAGATGGCAATGTAAATAATTCACCACATGTCGTTTTGTTGGGAGCTGGCGCTAGTCTTGCGGCTTTTCCAAATGGAGATGCAAATGGAAAGCAACTCCCATTGATGAATAATATTGTGGAAGTGGTAGGACTCTCTGATTTATTTGATGATGAGGGAATTAATTATAAGAATATAAATTTTGAAATTCTATATTCTAACTTGAAAAATAATGAAAATGGTAAAAACATTGTTGCCGTAATTGAGCAAACTATACAAAAATATTTCTCGGAAATGCAAATACCTAAAAGCCCAACGTTGTATGACTACTTGATCCTATCTTTAAGATCAAAAAGATTATTTGGATTGCTCAAGTCCAATTCTTCTGATTTTTTATCCGTTTTACCCTTTTTTTCATCAGACTCTTCACTCATATTCTAAACCTCCTCTAAAAAGGCCACGAATATTTATCCTAAGGGGCTCTGCGTGATCAATTTTATCGTTGAATATTATATCTCCCCTGAAGGATTAAAGCAAATCTAAGAAAAATACAGAAATCAAAATAAAAAAATTGAAATATTTAATGCTAAGAAGAGGCTGTTCTATGGATTACAGACTTTACATGGAGTATATCCTTTATCCAGGGCTTCCTGTCGACTTTTAAACCATATTTTGTTTCCCTCTTTTATCTTCTTAGCCCATTTACAATTGGGATAATGAAAAATATCAGAATTAATACTCCCAACATATTCATTTTCGGTTACTGCTTCTGTTTCAGGGACAGTATATCCTTTGGTCACAGGAGTTTTTTCCAGCCTGCTTTCATCTTTTATAAACACAGGTGTCTACGTAGCTTCCATTCCAATATTTTAAAAACTGCTCCTTGTAAATGTGGGCCACCTCTTCTGATTCAATAATGACGATATTTTCATCATTTTCCAGATCAGCCCGGGCAGTCCAGTTATATGAACCTGTAATTGTAATACGGTCATCAATGATACAGAACTTGTTATGCATAATGCCTGAACCGCCTATTAACCGTATATTTATACCTTTCTTTTCTAAATACCTGTTCTTTGAGTATTCATAATGAGGCTGCTCCTCGTCCAGACAAATCTTGACTTCAACCCCTCGATCCTGCGATCGGATAAGAGCCTGTGCGATAGGGCGTGAAGTAAAAAAATACATTGCAACAAAGACATATTGTTCTGCCTTGTCAATTGCTGAAACTATCTCTTGTGCACAATTATCCTGAGGTGAAAACATCACCTTCATCTTAACTTTAGAGAGTGAGATTGTTTCACAATGAGCGTAGTAGTTAATCCGAATAAATAAAATAGAAAGAAAAATTATAGTAAAAAGTACGACTTTTTTCATTTTTCCCTTTACCCTTATATCTTATTTTCCGGATATTGATTCAAAGATTCATTATCATACAAATTATCACTAAATTCTGGTACAGGAAAA
>CAZYWQ010000520.1:0-1244 GCA_964651675.1 uncultured Candidatus Sumerlaeota bacterium
AGATCGTCTGGGGATTGAACACAGTCGCTTTTAAGCTGATTGTTGCTCTTTACTTCAACCGTTTCATTAACAACAGTAAAATGCTCCGCATATACTCGTTCAAAGGTTTTGAAGATATCATACTCTGCATAAGAGGATTTAAGGTTGTGGTCTATCCAGTGGTATAGTTTTGCGATTTTTTCAATTTCATGGGGAATGTCAGAAGCCTGTAAGGCATAGATATACTGGCCTGAGGTCTTGTTTATATATGGCTCAAAATGTTTAAGAAATCGTTTCTTATCTTTATCTGAGAGAATACGGTATATGCGTATGACTAGCTCTACCAGAAGCTGCAAGCGGCTGTAGTTCCTGATATTGGAAGCGGCTGCAAATGAGTCAGTTCTTTGAATGCTTGTTTTCAGCTTTAAGCTCTTAAGCTGTTTCTCTGTTAACTGATCGAAGATCTGCTCTAAGAGGTTTTCTCCTGTTTGGATAAAGTGTTTTGCTAAGCGGTTCTGGAAATTAAAAAGGGTTGCAGGGCAAAAAGGCATTTTATCAATGTTGTCAAGTCCTAAAGCGATCTTTACCAGAATATGAAACTGGATATGTTCGAAAAGTTGTTCATATGTCCAATTATAACGGTGCATTAAGATTAATGAAGCTACCATTGCATTAATTGGTGCATTTGGTCTGCTCTTTTTATCTGAATAGAGTTTTGAGAATACAGCTTCTTTGATGTTACAGAAAATCAACTTGTAGAAGGTATAGTGCTCAGATTTTTCTACTCCCTTCTTCATGTTTTCAGGGAGGGTATTATAGAGGCCAAATATATCAGCTTGAGTGTGATCGATATTTTTCTTAAACATGAGCTATCCTTGGATAGTGAAATATTCGGTCTAAATTACAAATTTTTGTAAGTTAATACAAACAAATATGACCTTTTTAGAGTGAACTCATTATTATAATCAGAAACTCTGCATCACCAAGTGAATTATTGAAATCTTCATAATTTTGCTTTTCAAAACTAGAAAATATCTATCTTTATAAAAAGATATTTCAGAGCCATAGATCGTACAAGTTGAAAAGCACCTCTATTTATAAAATTAATCAATCCTATGTACACTATGTTTATTTTTGATAATTTATTCCACAACTTTTTCGTTTAGTTATTATCAAAATCCATCTTAATGATTGTATCATCATACTTCTGTGCTATTCCTATTTTATATTCCTTTTCAAGCACTATATCTGCGTCAGACTTTGAT
>CAZYWQ010000520.1:1254-2406 GCA_964651675.1 uncultured Candidatus Sumerlaeota bacterium
TTTATACAAACAAATATGACATTTTTAGAGTGGACTCAATCTTAATTGATAAAATGGTTTATAATGGTTAAGGAAGATTTTGGAAAGTCTTTAAATATAATATCTAATTCATTATATAATAAAAAATTAAAAAAAATTCTCCCCAAACTGGTTGGAGGATAGAACTTTTACCTTTGTAGTCTATCTCGAAACACAAAAACCTCAAAAAGAAAAGTCGGTCCTTAAGTATCCAAATCCAATAAGTTTAGCTAAAAAACATAAACAGATGATTAATTCAGGTGAAGTGAAGAATCAATCAGACCGTGCTCGAAGATAAGGTGTTTCTCGTGTTCGTATATCTCAAGTGCTTAGTCTGCTCAAACTCGATGTTAAAATTATTGAAGCTATTGAGAAGCTGGGCGATTCTATGCCGAAACGTTATATTTCCGATCGCAAACTTAGATCACTCATTAAACTGTCGAATGAAAGACAAAGAACGATAATTGAGTCTATTATTCCTTAGTAGATAATAGCTTATTTACCTAACACAGGATAAAAAACTCCTAAAGCCTAGAACCCTTTATAATATTAAACTTGTGAGGGTCAATAGCGTAGCATACAGCGCCTTTCACTTCTATCCGATTGGACCAGTAGAAATATCCTGTACAAGCTTCCATAATTACTTCATCTTCAGGACCAAGATTATCGATACACTCTTTCAGACCTTAACACTTTAGTTGAAAATCAAATTCTTTCTCTTAAACAGCTTAATAAAAATATGATAGAATATTTCTTGTGAGGATCAATTCCATATAACCCGATTATCATCTTTTCATTCTATGCTTTTTGGGAAAAAAGGGATAGGATACCTTGATGGTTATGCATTATTTCCATTCCTCTATTCAGCATAGCAAATAAATGTTATTTTATCGGTACAGCTGTAATAGAAGCTAAGCTGGTGGAGGCTTCTGACCAAATCAATCAATATGGGTGCAATGGGCCACAGAATTTTGATAGACCATCTACTACCTTGTCCTTTTAGCTCAAGGTTTTAATAAGGTCCGTACGCAGTCACCTGCTGCTTTTTACAAAGCTTAACTTGTTAAAGACCCTGATGACTTTTAGTCATAATGATCCTTGACTTTAATCGTGATAACCTATCAATTAGATACA
>CAZYWQ010000521.1:0-2406 GCA_964651675.1 uncultured Candidatus Sumerlaeota bacterium
ATACCACCCATTGTCTTGCCACCCAATCCTGTTATTACATTCCGAAGTGCCCTATCATTTACATCAACTACTCTTTTCCAGTTGATTGAGAATGGATTTAAGCCAATGGCATTGCCCTTCTGAAGATAATTATCAATAACTGCCGCTAATAAATTATGTGCTATACTAACAGCGTGAATATCGCCAGTAAGATGAAGATTGAATTCTTCCATAGGAACAATTTGTGAATAACCACCACCAGCCGCACCACCTTTTATCCCAAATGTCGGTCCCATCGAAGGCTGTCGGATATTTATAATTGCCTTTTTCCCAATCCTGTTTAAAGCCAATCCTAAACCTACTGTGGTGACAGTTTTCCCTTCACCAAGTGGTGTTGGAGTTATTGCTGAAACATCGATATATTTACCGTTAGGTTTATTTTTTAACCTATCAAGAACGGATAAATTAATCTTCGCTTTATGCCGTCCAAAATATTCGATTTCTTCTTCCAGAAGACCCATTTCTTCAGCAATATCACCAATGTGTTTCAGTTTCGCCTGCCTTGAAATTTCCAAATCGCTTAATTTCTCATTAACTATCTCGGTCATTCACAACTCCTGTAAGTATAAATTATATATCAAACATTTTTATTATGACTTTTTGTGATTTTTTCTGATAATAGAAACTTCCACATGGTCCAGAATTCCACAAAGCAAAGGCACCTGCGGTTTTCTAATTGTAACATGTACCCTATCTATATGTGGAAATTTTTCTATTATTTCATTAGCAATATCCTGAGCGAGAGCTTCGATTAAATGGTATTTTTTCTGACAGGTCATCTCATTCACGAGACTGTAGACCTTTCTATAATCGATAGTATCCTTCACATCATCGGTTTGACCTGCCTTTTCAAGATTGAGAAAAATCTCTGCATCAAGGTAGAATCTCTGACCCACTTCTCTTTCTGCTTTTGTTGTCCCATGATAGGCATAAAAGCCCATATTGATAAGTCTAATGCAATCCTGATCCATTTCTAATCACCTTCTTTTTTTAAAAAACAAGTTAGATCTTAATGCTAAACTATACAACTTCCTCAAACTTTCCTTCTCTATCAGCATTGAGATAACTCATACAAAAATCGTCCTTACCCAATAGCATCTCGGATGCTGTAATCAATGCCATAAGTCTTTTATCTAACGGGTCAACAATTGCCGAATCCAATCCCTCAGCCATTAACAGCATCAAAAAGGTCTGATTGATTAATTTCCGCTTCGGTAATCCGTAACTAACATTACTCAATCCACAAATCGTATGAATACCCGAAAATGTCGTCATCACTTTCTTAACGATATTCATCGCATCCTGTCCATAGCGAGTATTAGTGCTGATAGGCTTAATCAACGGATCAACATATATTTTATCGTTAGATATTCCCTTATTATTAAGGTTATTAACGAGCCATTCGACAACCTTTAACACCTCATTCGTATCATCGAGCATTCCTCGGTCATCCATACTTAAAGCGATAACGGAAGCATTATATTTTTTAACCACAGGAGCAAGGGTCTCAAATTTATCTTTCTCAGCCGTAATAGAATTAACAATGGCATTCTCTCCAGCCAATTTTAATCCGACTTCTATTGCTTCAACACTCGGACTATCGATAGACAAAGGCGCATCAGAGACCTCACGAACTGTATGAATCAACCATTCCATATACTCAGGTTCTTTACCGACAAATGCTCCGGAATTAATATCGATATAATTAGCTCCCGCATCAATCTGTTTCTTCGTAATGTCCTTAATATAATCAGCATCTTTAGCTTCGATAGCCTTATATATCTTTTTTCTCGTTGAATTAATTAACTCACCAATTATTAACATAAGTTCCCCCTTTCATAAATCTTGTTTTCTGACTAACTCTTTAGACACCTAACATAACTTTAGCTTGTTCAACAGCAGAAGCAGCATCCGGAGCATATCCATTAGCTCCAATCTCATCTGCGAATTTTTGAGTTACTGGAGCCCCACCAATTACAACCCTAACATCCTTAAGAGATTCTTCCTTGCGAATTGTCTCAAGTGTCTCTTTCATACCAACCATTGTAGTTGTTAACAGGGCAGACATTCCTACTATAGAATCAGGATTTTTCTTGATAGCCTCTATGAATTTGTCAGGCTGCACATCCACGCCCAAATCAATAACATTAAATCCAGCGCCCTCCATCATCATCGAAACAAGATTCTTACCGATGTCATGTAAATCTCCTTTAACAGTACCGATAATGAATGTTCCTACAGGTTTGATACCGGTATCAGCCAAAAGAGGTTTAAGGATGTGCATACCAGCCTTCATTGCACGAGCTGCAATTAATACCTCAGGAACATAAATCTCATTCGCTTTAAACTTCTTACCGACAATCTGCA
>CAZYWQ010000522.1:0-2395 GCA_964651675.1 uncultured Candidatus Sumerlaeota bacterium
CTGATGTTAAAGAACAAAATGGAGAGAAAGTAAGAAGATGCATGTCTTGTGATGGTACTATGAGCCTATTAGAGCACCTTTCGGAGTTCTCAAATGGTAAATTGATAATAGAAGAGAAATCTATAGATATTGATGTAGATGATGCAAAAAAATATAATGTTACAAGAATACCAACGATTCTTTTCATTGATCAAGAAGAAAAAGATGTTATTAGATATATGGGAAATCCGCTCGGTGCTGAAACAGCTCCATTTATTCAGAATCTAATATATTTCTCAGGTGTGAGAAGTTTTTATGATGATTCAATCATAATGAACTTAAAGAATATGCAAAAATCAACATTAAAACTTTTTATAACCTTAACTTGTCCCTACTGTCCAAGTGTCGTACCAGTTTCTGGCTTATTCGCAATATTATCTAGAGGGAAAGTAAAAACCGAAATAATCGATATTGATGTAAATCAAGACCTTGCAATGAAGTATCAAATTCAAGGCGTGCCCCATGTTATGATTAATGAAGACCAACATATTTTTGGTGTTTTTTCTCCTCAAGATTTATTAGAAAAACTTACGAGTGGCAAAAGAGATCTTGGAGGAATGTATGCGTAAATAATTTAAGAGGTGTTTGAAATTTCGTCTCAAGATCGATATAAAGAAATAATAAAACGTGAAATGGCTAAATTAAAAAAATTCGTGAAATTAAAAGTATTTACATGTAAAACAAGGCAACCAACGGGAAGTCAGATAAGAGAGTGTATGGATTGTGGACAATTTATGTCCCTATTAAGAGTTTATGAAGAGAATTCAAATGGTATGCTGAAGATTGAGGAATTATGCATAGATGATAATCCAGAACTCGTAAAAACATATGATATTTCTCGTGTACCAACTATTCTTTTTTTAGATGATAACGGAAGCGAGCTAATACGATATCTCGCATCCCCACAAGCTGGGGAAATCCAACCATTCATTCAAACAGTTTTTGCTTTCGCAGGAGCAGGTAATTATTATGAAGCAACAATAAAACAAAATCTTGATAGAATCCCACCTTCCACGATAAAAGTTATGATAACAAACATGTGTCCCTATTGTCCCCAGGTTGTAGCCGTTGCCAATCTATTTGCTCTCGCAGGTAATGGAAAAATTAGAAGTGTAATCGTTGATATAATGGCTAATCAAGATATTGGTCAATATTATGATGCAGCTGGAGTTCCATATACAATAATTAACGAAAAGCCAGCAATTTCAGGAATGGTTGGACCAAATGAAATTTTAAAAGCTTTAATAGGTGGAAATATACGTGTACAATATTGAAATGGATGAGTTAGATCCTGATAAAATATGGGACCTTATAATATTAGGTGGTGGTCCAACAGCAATAGGCTGCGCAATCTATGCTGCCAGATTTGCAATGGACGTTCTTATTATTGGTAAAACATTTGGGGGCTTGATTGCGACAACTCACATTGTAGAAAATTATCCTGGCATTACTTCAGTAAGTGGTACTGAATTCGTAGAAATGTTTAGGGATCACATGGATTCTTTAAACATCCCCTATATATCAGATGAAATTAGAAGTATTGAAAAATTGAATAATCATTTCATTTTACACTCTTTCTTTTCGAAGTTCAAAACTTATACAATTTGCATAGCTACAGGTTCTGAGAGAAGAAAACTAGGTATCCCAGGAGAAGAAAAGTTTGCAGGAAGGGGCGTTTCATATTGCGCAACATGCGATGGACCTTTTTATAAGGATAAAACGGTCTGTGTAATAGGAGGAAGTGATTCTGCCGCAAAAGAAGCGCTTTTTTTGGCTCAAAACGTAAAAAAAGTATATATAATTTATCGAGGAGAAGAAATAAGAGCTGAACCTATTAATAAAAAACGAGTTTACGAAAATGATAAGATTGAGATTATTAATAATACAAATATAACTGAGATTAAAGGAAACGAAAAGGTAAAATCAATTATGTTCGATAATGGTAGAGAATTTGAGGTTGATGGCGTTTTTATCGAAATCGGATCTATTCCTGCATCGGATGTCGTAAAAGATTTAGGCGTTAAACTGAATGAAAAAAATGAAATAATAATTAATAGAAAATCAGAAACAAATGTTCCTGGTATTTATGCTGCCGGGGATGTAGCAAATGCTCCATTTAAACAAGCAATAACCGGAGTTGCTGAAGGTGTTATAGCAGCTTATGTTATATTTGATTATTTGAAAAAAACTAAAATTGAATATTAAAAAAAATAGAAACTAAAAGTGATATTATGGAAAAATATGATTTGGTTGTAATTGGAAGTGGTGCTGGATTAAATATTATAAATGTCGGGCTTAATCATGGAATGAAATGTGCGCTTGTTGAAGAAGGTAAGATGGGAGGGACTTGTTTGAC